>JALJPB010000001.1:0-65801 GCA_022969175.1 Colwellia sp.
GCATTGGGCTATATCAGTCCGGCTGAATATGAGCGCATTGGCGCATAACCCGTGTCTACTTTTTATGGGTAACACCACTGTCAAAAGGAAGTTCCGTGTATGTCTGCTAGAAAAAAATATGATGATATGGGATATGTCGTTGTACGTAACTTCCTAAGTGATATTGAGATTTCTTCTATTTCCAATCATGTCAATGGTGTTTTTGACTCATGGATGTGCAGTAATAAGTCAGAAATTTTTGAGCATCAATTAGTGAATATGCATTCACTGACTAAACAAGAGTATTTTGAAAATACCCCTGAGGATCGAGTAGGCTTCTTTAACTCCATATCTCCAGTAACGTTAACTAATTTGCTTGAATGTATGTTTGGCTCTGACATTTATTTTCATAATACCCAATTATTTTTCAACCCGTTAAATAGCAAACGACTTCCATATTGGCATAGAGACTTACAATACAGTCCACTTTCTGATGATATACAGAAAGTAGAACAAAATAATATGGTTAGCCTGCATATTCGAATTCCACTCGTAAAAGAAAAGGGTGTTGAAATCATACCCGGAACGCATAAACGTTGGGACACCAAGCTAGAAAGAGATGTTAGGTTGGAGCTTAATGGTCACAATAATAATGAACAACTTCCCAATGCCAAGCTTATAGAATTAGATGTAGGTGACATTTTAATCTTTAGTTCGCAAATGATTCACCGCGGAAACTACCAACTCAATGATTCACGAAAAGCACTTGATCTTTGTGTTGGTAAGTATCATCACTTAACCTTTGGCTTTTTGGATAAGCAAGTTCTTCCAACAAAGAAAGAAATAGAACTTATCAAAAATAATCAATGGTATAGTTGTGCTAAAAATCACAGCTAACAAGTTACTCAAACGGCGCTAAACAGTTTGCTCGGTTTCGCTGTTATCTTGCATCGCTTCGCTACACAATTTTAGCAAACTATTATCAGCCCCTTAAGCGGTCGTGAGGTGATTCCCTTAAATTTTTCGATTTCAACTCTTGGTCATACCGTTTGTCTTTGCTCATAAACACCTCTTGTTGACGTTACAATGTAACTCATTTTGTGTCTAACAAAGCCTGTAAAGTCCATCAGTAGTTTGTCTTAACTGCTGATGTTTGACACTTTATTGTCCATCTATTCTACTTAATTTATAACAGTGCATTTAGTCTTAATACTTACCAACTGACTTAACTTTCTATTGTCTTCTCCAAAACTAATTTTGTTGAATTTTTCAACTTGTTGAACTTTCCTTGTAGAACCTTTAGTTATAAGTACGAGGATAAAGTAATAAGGGTTCACGCTAGTGTTGGTGGGTGTTTATGCTATTTTGTATGATAAATATCCATTTGATAAATGAGCTTTTAAAGTGATGAACCATTGCTTTTGTTGATCTGCAGCTTGGTTTTGTGGCTTTGTTATGTGTACGATTAGATAATTATGCAGTATATTGGATGCAATCTACTTTGTGCTTTATACCGAAATCGATAGGAATAAGCTAGCTAAAGCAAAAAAATTGAAAGAAGCAGTGATAGAGAAAGTGAGTTACCAATATCGATAATACATCTGTTTTTTAGTGCTTTCATTAATGTTTTTCATAGCTACTAGGGAAGATAAACAGGCATAAATTAGAGCAAACAGAATTAATACGCGAAGTGCGTATTGGTAAATGCAATGCTAGCGCTTTTCTAGCAAGCAAGGTGAACCAACCTTTGCTAATGAGGCTACTCATAAAGCAACAATAATAATTATAAATACATTAATAACAATAAAGAATAAAGCTCTGCAAGCCTTATTCCTTAATGAGGAAGTATAATGAATAATTCAATCACGAAAAGGTTACTCGCAGTGACCACCTTCATTGGCGCACTGGCAGTAACATCACATGTTAATGCGAATACCCTTTGTGGCGTTCCTACCATATCCAGCGGTGATGAACTCACCATTAATCAAACTGAATGCACCTCAGGGAATGGCTTATATTTCTACATTGATGTAGATGCGAATAACAGTACAATTGATATTGAATCTTCAGGCGGTACCGGTGAAGTTGATATTTTCACTAATACTACTGGTTGGGCAACACGTACTGAAAATAATGCGAGCACCGATGCTGCCGGCACTAACGATAGTTTAACGGTAACGGTTGATGCAGGTCGTTTATATATCAGTCTTTTTGGTATTCATGAACAAGTAAATCTAACCATTAACGGTCCTGAAAGCGAAGCACCTGAAGCACCGTCTATCTGTGAACATCAAGCAGCCACTGGCGGTGAGTTAACATTAGGTCAACCTGTGTGTTCCTCGGGTAATGGCTTATATTTTTATACCGACGTTGCAGAAGATGATACCGACTTAATCATTACCACCACCGATGGTAGCGGTAATGCCGATATTTATGTCAGCACAACTTCTTGGGCAACTAGCGATAACAATGACAGTAATTCGGCTAATGAAGGCAACGATGAAAGTCTGTCAATCAAAGTTGATGCTGGCAAGCTCTACATAACTCTTTTGGGTAACCACCAAGATGTGACCTTAACTGTTGAGGAAAGTACAACGTCTAGCATTCCAACCCTGCCAACTAATCCAGGATTGTGTGGTGAACAAACGATTGAGGTTTCTGGAGACATTACCTTTAATCAACAAGAATGTATGTTCTCGAATGATCAAAGTATTGCTTATTATGCTATTAATGTACCCATTGATGATACCGAAATAACGATTGCCATGGCGGGTGGTACAGGTGATGTCAACCTATATGCTAAAATTGGTGACTATCCGTTTCCTGATGACTTCGACTATGCATCTGAAAATATCGGAAACTCTGAGTCTATAAAGATAACCGCACCGGCAGGAGATCTTTACCTTACACTTACTGGTGATTATCAGCAGCTCAGCTTTTTAGTCAGTGCTGACACCTCAGCTTTTGAAATTGAGGATGAATACCCTGAATATGATGATGGTGGCATTCCTGATGACGGTTTCCCTATCGACGCAACACGTTTTATCGGCTTAAATGGTCAAGACTTGGTTGAGCGTATTGCCATCACTCATCCACAAAATGTGAGTCCGGTATATAGTGTGAAAGGCGCTGATGCAACTCAATTATTTTCCGAAGCTAATATGCTAGCCCTTATCGATGCAATTAACAGCCGTGTAGAGGGTTACACTGATGAAGATATTACCGGAATGCAATCCTTAATTTATTTCACACGTGCAGCATTTTACCGACAGTTTTATTCACCTGAAGACGTGCCAGCCTATAGCAGCGTGGTAAAAACTAACATCACCGCCACATTAAGAGCCTTGTTTGCTAACAATAATATTTGGACGGTTAGTGAGACGAATGGCCCAGTATTAAGAGAGGCCTTAGTTTTCGTTCGTACCTCTGGACTCGCTGCCGAATTTAACGACACCACTATTCGTGTTCTAAATGATTACAATGAACTCTGGCATGGAGCAGGGAGTATGAATGCTGTAGTAACTGCAGTATTCACAACGGTTTTTACCGCAAGCTATGATACCGAGCTAGCAGCGTTTTATGCAGCAGATCCCGCCATTTTAACGGTGATGAATAACTTTCAAAAAAATCACCGCAATTTACTCGGTACCGATGACGAAAACGTGATAACCAATGCGGTGAGTGAGTTAGCGCGTTTATATCACATAGATGAAATTCGTGCACAAGTTAAAGTATTGGTTAAAGGTATACTTGATACCACCAGTAAAACCGATGAAACCAAACCATTATGGTTAAAAGCTGCTGCCCAGGCTAATTATTACGATCTGGCAGACTGTGGTTATTATAATATTTGTGGTTATTCAATTGAAGTAGAACAAGAAACGTTAAGTTTTAATTATCAGTGCTCTGACTCGATAAAAATTCGTGCACAAGGTCTATACAACGACCAAGCTGCGTGGATATGTGAGGTATTAGGCACACAAGAAACAAATTTTCATCAAATTTTAGAAACGTTAAATATTCCTGTTGCCGATGATAATAACGACGATTTAGAGTTGGTAGTATTTGACTCTAAGAGTGATTATTCAACTTATGCGGGCCTGTTTTTTAATATGAGCACCAACAATGGTGGCATGTACTTAGAAGGTGCACCTGCGGCTGATGAAAACCAAGCGCGTTTTATTGCTTATGAAGATATATGGGAACGTCCTAACTTTCATGTATGGAACTTACAACATGAGTTTGTTCATTATCTGGATGGTCGTTATAACTTGTTTGGTGACTTTGGTGACTCTATTTCGGTCAATACCATTTGGTGGATTGAAGGCTTAGCTGAATACATTTCATACCGTAATGGTTATAGTTATGCGGTCAGCTTAGGTGAGTCTCAAGAATTTCCACTTTCTGAAATTTTCACTAACAATTATAACTCAGGTCAAGATCGTATTTACAGTTGGGGTTATTTAGCCGTGCGTTTTATGTTTGAAAACCATCGCAGTGATGTTACTCAAATACTGACTTACTTGCGCAATAATCAATACAGCGAATATCAAAGCTTTATCGACAACATCGGTACTAGTTATGATAGCGAATGGCATACCTGGTTAGTTAGCGGTTTATCCACTGCTGACAATGGTATTGTTCTACATGGCCCTTCTGATGAAGATGCAACTGATTCGGGTACTGCTGGCAATTGGGCTGGAGAGCCTATTACCATTAGTACCGATTTTTCTCCTTGTACGCCAGTTGATGCCGCCAATAAACATGACCCAGACAATAACCGCCTTGCATTAGACTCTGTAGTTGAATGCGTTAGTTCGAGTAGCCAAGATAAAGCAACATTTATTTATGGTAATTCGGATGACTTAGATGTAACTCTAGAGCTTACCATCAGTGGTGGTTGGGGTGATGCTGACATTATGTTTAGTACGGAAGTTTGGCCGAAAGCAGAAAATAATCAAGCGAGAACTTACAGTGATGGCAATAACGATGTATTACATATTCAGTTAGATCCCAATAAAACTTGGCATATGTTTTCTTTAGTCGGTAAATTTGGCGGGGTAAAGCTGGAGGTTAAGGTTGTCGATTAGCTAAGTTTGATGCATAAGCTAGCTCTTTATTAAATGAGTAAGGTTAGTTTTGTCTACTAGCATAATATTAAATAAAGCAGAAAGTTACCTTTCTGCTTTTTATTGCCAAAAATTTATTTTTCACTTATATTCTTGTTGTTGAACAACTCCTTTATTGCCAGTCTTGATTGGTGAGCTATTTACTATTAGCAAAAAATTACTGGTTTAAAATTCCATTTTTCGGCATTCTACTCTCAACATTATGTTTTGTAGGTGCTTTTGTGCTAATTAATACATAACAATCGGATTAAGAATGGACAAGCAACAGTTGGCTGCGTTTCACTCTGCTTCACCTTTTAGCCAACTATTATTTAGCCGCTTATGCGTGCGTTGAGGCAAAGGAGATGTTTGTTGATCAAATTAGTAATGTCGCATAGTAAAGGCGTTATCTCAGCGATTATAATCGGAGTGATTATTGCTGTTTCTAGCTCTATGATTTTAGATTACATTTATAATGAACAAGGCCCAGATGAACGTATTGTTTCTTCTGATACAGCTGATATTAATACCTCTCGACCTCAATTATGGTCGCACCATAAAATATTGGATGTCAGTGCTGAAGAATGCGCAATTACAGGAAAAAAGATTTTACAAACACTTGGGTTTACATCAATAACAAAGAACGATAAGTATGTTTACGGTAATATTGGTTCTAATCGAGCGGCTATAAAATGTGTATCTTTGTCGGATAAATCCTTTGTATATACAGCTGTTGCAGGGGAAAACGTTAAAGTTGTTGAGAAATTAAGAAATAAAATAGCTTGGAAATTGTAATTGGCATATAACAAGTTACTCAAACAGTTGGCTTTTGCTCGTTCGTCGCTTATTCTAGCCAATTATCTATTTTGTCCGCTTTAGTGGGTATTAGGGCAACATCGCAATATTGCGCATATCATCAAAAGGAATTCTAAATGGAATTTATTGAACCATATAAAATAACAATCCTCGTTATGGGCTTAGCTGGATTAACCTTCTTCCTACAATTAGCTGTTGTCGATGTTATAGGGCTGAAAACTAAGCATACTCCAGGTCACCCTATTTCTGCAGATCATAATGATATTCACTTTCGTGCATCAAGAGCTCTTTCAAATACCAATGAAAGTGTCGCAATTTTTATACTTTTTGTTATTTTTGCTATTCTATCTGCAGCTAATCCACAATGGCTTAACATAAGTGCGGTAGTGTATTTAGTTGGCCGTATTGCACACATGTTATTCTATTACTTTAATTTAAAACTTTGCCGTAGTATCTCTTTCGGTGTGAGTTTTATTGGTTTATTGTCAATGTTTGTTATTGGGGTTTTGCCATGGTTCTAGAAATGCCCTATAAAAAAATCAACAAGGACTAAAACAGATAATTGGACTGTTCGCTTCGCTCCATTTTAGCCAACGATTACTTAGCCTGTTATTTGGGCGTTAGTTACCAAAGAGGATTCAATCAATGTCTCAGCATGAAAAACTAAATTATGTAGAATTTCCCGCTACAAATATTCCTGCAACAAAACTATTCTTTGAAAAGGCGTTTGCTTGGTCATTTGAGGATTTTGGACCAGACTATACCGCATTTACCGATCAAGGTATTGATGGAGGATTTTATAAGTCGGATCTAACATCCACATCTGCAAACGGTTCTGCTTTGTTGGTTCTACTTAGTAATAACCTTGAAAACTCTCAATCTAAGGTCGAATTAGCAGGTGGTAAAGTTACCAAGCCTATTTTTTCATTCCCAGGCGGTCGTCGATTTCATTTTACTGAGCCAAGCGGTAATGAATTAGCCGTTTGGTCAAAAGTTAGTACATAAAGAGGGTTGTCAAGCTGGACAAAAAAAACAGTTAGTTATACTGCTTCGTCGTTATTCTAGCCAACAATTATTTGCCTCTTACGAGGTGTTAGTTACCAAAGGAGAATGTGGTGAAAGTTGATGATATTAGAGTTTTTATTCCTAGTAAGGATTACGAAGTTTCTCAATCCTTTTATCAAGCATTAGGCTTTGAAATGGATTATGTCACCGATGATTTATCTTTATTTCAAAACGGTGAATGTACTTTCTTTTTGCAAAATTTCTACAACGAAGAGTTAGCTAAAAACTTAATGTTGCAACTCTGTGTTCTAGATATAAATGAAGCCCTGGAAACTATATCGAATTTAAATGGATTCGATATAAAGTATGAGCCCATTAAATCGGAACCATGGGGTCAAGTCGTTTATCTGTGGGGGCCAGCAGGTGAACTTTGGCATATTACTGAGCTCCGCAACTAATAAGTATTTAACAGAAACAAAAATGGCGTCAGCAGTTTTTCAGATACCTGTGTTAGTTAATTTACAATATATAAAAAGGACGTTATGAAAAAATTAATTACTGGTATTACCTCTGTAGCTATCGCTTTTTTATCGATAGCTTTTTCATCGATATTAAGTTTTTCTGTTAATGCCGATAAGATAGATGATTTTTTGTTAAAGAAGATGCAGGATAAAAAAATTCCTGGCTTACAAATAGCTATCATACAAAACAACAAAATCATCAAAACAGCAAATTATGGTATCGCAAATATACAAGATAACATTGCGGTTACCGACAATACCGTTTTTACCATTAATTCGATGACCAAGTCTTTTGTCGGGGTTGCCATTATGCAACTTGTCGAAAAAGGAGACCTAGCATTATCAGATAAAGCTTCCTCCTATATACCAGACTTACCTGATGCTTGGCTAGGTATCACAATTAAACAACTTCTGACCAATACATCAGGCCTGCCTAAAATTGAGTCAGGAACATCTCTCATTTCACCTAAAGGCGATGAAGCTTCTTGGAGCTTAGTTCAAACCTTGCCCATGCTCGCCAAAGCCAATACTAAATTTCAGTATACTTCGACTAATTATTTATTATTAGGGAAAATTATTACCCGTGTTAGTGGTAAAGCGTTTACTGATTTTATTGCGCACAATCAATTGGATAAAGTGGGCATGAATAAAACAAAGTCAGCGGGTTTTACTCACTTTCAGGGCGTTATTCCTCATCAAGCGAGAGGCTATACCTATTATTTTGGTAATGAATTAACCACGATTCAGTATGAAATATCGCCCTTACTCAGAGCTGGGGCAGGTATGAATTCAAATGTGAAAGAGATAGCACGTTGGGCGATTGCCTTACAAAAAGGACAGCTACTAAGTAAGCTTTCAAGCTTAGAAGCACTGTGGTCGCCTGCTATACTCGACAATGGTGAAACTGAAGGGTTTAATCGTCTTTTAAATGGTTATGCACTTGGTTGGCAAGTTATAGGCAGAGATGAGCATCCGGCTATTGCTTCAGTTGGTGGCGATAGGTCTGCGTTGGTGATATACCCTGAGGACAACCTATCAATTATTGTCATTACCAATCTAATGGGTGCAAGCCCCGAGTCTTTTATTGATGAAATCGCTAATTTTTATATTCCGGATATGGAGGCTATCCATGGTATTGCCGTTTCGGAAAATACTTTAGAGAATTATGCTGGCCAGTACGTATTTGCTGAATTTAATGTTGCCGTGCAGTTAAAAGATAATCGCTTATCCTTGTTAGTTTCAGGAGAAGGGCAAGAGGCGTTTACCATTTATGCAAAGTCGGATACTCATTTCTTCGCTAAAGTTATAGATTTACAGGTTAGCTTTGAGCTTAAGGGAGATGATGTTGTGCCATCACTTATCATTCATCAAGCAGATGAAGTTTTCACTGGAAAAAAAGAGCGTTAATTTATGTTGATATACAACCATAGCTTTTCGCTTAGAAAAACTTAGTTACTAAAGGAAATTATTATCAAATATCTCACCTGTGCAGCCATGGCTTTACTTTTAACTTCAAATTGTATGGCTAATACTATATACAAAAAATTTCCCAGTGAAATTAAATCTAATGAACAATATGTCTTCTATTCCCACGGTTTTATCGTGGAAGGTCAAAACCCTACGCCAATAAATCCACGTTGGGGGATGTATGACTTTCCTGAAATTAAAAAGACTCTCTCAGATGATAGCTATAACCTTATTGCTTATCATCGACCAAAAGGTACTGAGCCAAGAGCCTTTGCTAAAAAACTGGCTGAAAATGCGAATACTCTAATTGAACATGGTGTTAAAGCTGAAAATATTACTTTTATCGGTTTTTCGCGTGGTGGAGCGATAACGGTATTAACGTCAAATTACTTAGCTTCGGATAAAGTGAATTTTGTTATTTTGGCAGGCTGTTCAGAATTTGTTAAAAACAATGCTGAATTGGAAGTGTATGGCCGTGTATTTTCTGTATTTGAAACTTCTGATGGCGTTGGTTCTTGTCAATTTTTAATTGACCGTAGTAAAAGAGTCAAAAGTTTCGAAGAGATATCAATTAGTACAGGTAAAGAACACGGTGCCTTTTATCAACCTCTTCCTGAGTGGATTATACCTGTCAAAAAGTGGCTCAAATCAAATGGTAACTAACAAATGGTTATAATGCCTCAATTGGCTGCCTTGATTCTCTACACATTTTAACCAACTATTAACTTAACCTATACTTGGACGTTAGATAACAGTGCCAACCTAGTATAAAGGCAATTATGATAACAAAACTTGATAATTCAAATGAAAATGTTGCTAAGCAAATTTTTACCATCTTTCAAGACTCTTATAAAGTAGAGGCTCAACTTATTGGCGTTGATGATTTTCCTCCTCTGTTACGAAGCGCTAAAGATATAGAAAATTCAAAAACAATATTTTATGGTTTTATTGAAAATGAATGTCTCGCGGCAATTATAGAAATTGTGGTAGAGGATAAGCATCTAGAAATTAATAGTTTAACTGTCGACCCCCAGTATTTTAGAAAAGGTATAGCAGGTAAGTTGATAGGTTATATTCTAGAGAATATTGACTTTTCAACAGCAATTGTAGAAACAGCCGTGGTAAATACTCCAGCAATCAATTTATATAAGAAACATGGCTTTATTGAGTTTAAGCGATGGACGCCATCACATGGCATTGAAAAGCTGGCAATGTCGATTGAATTTTCTACCGGATAAATAACAGTTGATCTTTGTTGCTTCATCGCTCATTTTAATCAACTGTTTTTTTGCCATTGTTTGCACGTTAGCTTCATTGGTAACTTGGTATTGAACGCTTATATTGAAAGTATCTTACAAGCTAAATATTGTTTAAAGAACAGGCTTTTCGTATATTAAATTAGAATTAATTTGTTTTAATAAGAGGGAACTATGAAAAAATTTTACAAATGGATAATTCTTGCTACTTTGTTGGTGGCAGCTCTCATTTCATACAGCTATGGGTTCTCGCATGGCGTTGCTACCTTTATTGTTTTAGGTGTCGTTTTAGAATTAAGCTTCTGGTTAGGTGTTTTCGGTGAAAACATAAAAAGGTTAGTCCTACGGTAGTTAAAACGAATCCCTCGTTAGCAGGCTAGTACCTAGTGGGGGAATTGTGTTTATGTTTCACATTCGATTTGAGAATATGTTTAAGGTTTTGTAGTTATTTCAACTTAATATGGAAATTAGGGATTAAAATATGAATTCAGTGAGATCTAAAGAAGAAGTATCATTCATTTTATTGAGAAGTATTCTTGGCGTCATCATTGCGAGTCATGGTTGGCATCGACTTTTAACCGGAGGCTATGAACCTTTCGGCGGGTGGTTAACAGGTGAAGGCTTTCCTTTTGGTACCGGTATAGCTTTGGCTGTAACACTTTTTGAGGTGTTCGGTTCTCTCTTTTTAATACTAGGTAAAAAGTTACCTTATATTTGTGCCGCTTTTATTGTTATTTATTTTACTGGATTAGTTTTGGTGCACTTCCAACATGGATGGTTTGTTGTGGGCTCTGGCTCTAATGGAATTGAGTATAGCGTTCTGTTAATAGTCTCACTTTTCTGTATTGGTTACCCTAAGATAAATACACCAGCTGAATCAGTTTTATCGTAACTTTACCTTGCATATTTACTTAATTACTTTTGCTATTGTTGCTACAAGTAAAGCATGCAAGACACTCAATAAGGTGTTTAATCTCTACTCCAGATCTTGAGCACTAGGTTGATATTGTCTACAATAACGCACTTTTTATTTAATTCAGGTCACAAATATGAACGACACTAAATCGCAACCCGCTTTACCGGATCGTCTTTCGGGTAATCCCCGCAGCCCACATCATGTGGAAGAAATTTTTGAACACAATATTGGTATTCGGCTGAACGGTAAAGAGCGTAACGATGTTGAAGAGTATTGCATCAGTGAAGGCTGGGTAAAAATTCCTTCACCTAAAGCGTTAGACCGTCGAGGACAACCGCTTTTGATAACACTAAAAGGAACTGTTGAAGCCTTTTATAAATAAAACATCGGGCCCTTCTGGTTTTCTCCTGGGGGGGCGTTATGTTTGTCTGTATTTAACGCGTTTCTCTGAACGGTATAATCCTCTCTGATAGTTTTTTATTCATAACTTGTAACAATTTTAAAGGTTTACTTCTTCACTGTTTATCTATCAAATAGTGCTTTACATCGTTGCTCTTTAGCAATGAAACTCTAAACCTAGGTAAGGGATCTAAAATGAATAAAGTAAAACTATTTTCAATGACTGTTGCGATTTTTACATTTTTATTATCAACAGTTAGTCATGCTGAATCTGTGACAGGTAAAGAATACCAAGCAGTGGTAGAAACGGCTTATAACTATTTTAATGGCGCGGCAAATGGGGATCAAGCGCTACTTTCAAAAGCGTTTGATCTGGAATTTGGTCATGTGAAAATGATTACTGTTAACAAAGAAACGGGCAAAGAAACTATTAAAACTGTGCCGTTAAATGAGTTTGCGGGCTATTTCAAAAAAGCAACTAAGGATACATGGGTAGCCAATATCCTGTCGGTTGATATAGTTGATGACAAAATGGCTATGGTAAAGCTTGATTTTCATACGGCAAAAACACATTACATTGATTACCTTGTAATGTATAAGCGCGACAATGGATGGCGTATTATCAATAAAACATTTATTGCAAAGAAAAAGTAGTAGCTAAAGACAACTAACAATTGGCAGTATAACCTTTAATGCTCGCTTAGTTTCTCGCTATAATTTAGCAAACTATTATCACCTTATTAAACGAGCCTTAGTTGCTAATGGAGGGAACTTGAGCAATAGAGTTATTGAAGTTGTTAATCACGATCCAAATTGGAAAGAAGCCTTTGATACGGAAAAGGTGCTGTTAACCAAAGTTATTGGTTGCAATGCGGTAAAAATTGAACATATCGGCAGTACGGCTGTTGTCGGTTTATCGGCAAAACCTGTCATTGATATTTTAATTGAGGTTACCAATCTTAAAGCGTTGGATACTGCCAATAAAAAAATTGAAGGCCTTGGTTACATTATTAAAGGTGAAAATGGCATTTCAGGTAGGCGCTATTTTCAAAAAGGCGGTAATCAACGTAGTCATCATGTTCATGCTTTTCAAACCAATGATTTAAACTTACTTCGCCATAGAGCATTTAAAGAATATCTAATTGCACACCCTAGTGTTGCTTCAGAATATGGCAAACTAAAACAAGAGGCGGCTTTTGAAAGTGAAAATAATATCAATTTGTATATGACATTGAAAAACGATTTTATTCAAAAACATGAAAAATTTGCCCTTGAGTGGTTCTGCAACTAAATTAGCTGTTCAGCAAAGGCAGTTGGCTTTTGCTGCTTCGTCACTTATTCTAATCAACTATATTTAGCCTATTAACAGGGCGTTTAACTATTATCGAAATGGAGTTTAAATGTCAGAGTATTTTGCAAAAATTAATTGGGCGAGAGCCAGTGATGAAAACTATATTGATAATAAGTACAGTAGGGGTCATGAGTGGCTTTTTGATGGTGGGGCAACTGTTAAGGCATCATCTTCTCCACATGTCGTCTCTTTACCATATTCTGTTGAGGAAAACGTCGATCCAGAGGAGGCTTTTGTTGCATCACTCTCAAGTTGTCACATGTTGTTTTTTTTATCAATTGCCGCTAAAAGACGATATGTTGTCGATTCATACACCGATAATGCGGTAGGTGTTATGGGAAAAGATGAAAACGGTAGAATTTCAATGACTAAAGTCACACTCAGGCCTAATGTTCAATTTTCAGGTGATAGAAAACCGACAATGGAACAACTTGAAAAAATGCATCATCAATCTCATGACCAATGTTTTATTGCTAATTCAGTGAAAACTGAAATTGTTACAGAAATCATCCTCTAGCAAGCTAATCAATAAAGATGTTAAATCGATGGGTTGTCAACAGTGGAGCTATTTAATGAAAAATGAAGAGGATAAATTATGTATATAAACCTTTGGGGATTTTTAACCGCTGCAGTTGTTTTAGTCACATTGCTTGTTATTTGTATTGTTTTTATGGTCCAGAAAACCAAAGTTAAGCAATTGGAAATAGAGGCTTTGAAAATTAAAAGCAATAATTTAGACCTTGATGCTGAAGACATGGTTAATAAAAATCTCCAAGATCAATTAAGTCGAATTGAAATATTAGAGGCTATAGTTACTGATAAAAATTATGACTTGAGTGAAAGAATCACTCAGCTCAAATAATAAAACTCAGTCAGTTACAGCCAGAGTTACAGTAAAAAATAACATTAATGGAGTTCTCTTTTGCAGTACCGTAAAATCCATATCATTGGCGCTCCTGGAAGTGGTAAAACGTTTTGCTCTATTAAGCTGCAAGAATTAATAAAATTAAAAGCTCACGATCTTGACCAAATATTTTGGCAGCAGAATAAAAATGTTTATCTGCGCTCAAATGAAGAGTCGAGGACAGAAAAGTTAAATCAAGTATTGTCACAAGAACGATGGATTATAGAGGGGGTTTATTATAAATGGCTGGCAGATGCTTTTTGTGATGCTGACCTCATTGTTTTTCTAAACCCACCGGTATTACTAAGGCAATGGCGAATTTTTAAACGCTTCCTAAAGCGGAAATTTATTTTAGGCCAATTCCGTAAAGAGTCATTAGCCTCTTTTATTGAAATGTATTGGTGGAATCAAAAATTTGATGACGATAATATGCTTCGTATTTTAGATTTTACTGCCAAACATAAAAGTAAAATAATATTTTGTAAAAATTACAATGAACTACTAAGTAAAATTAATAGCTAACATGTTGCTAAGCCAATGCATGACAGATGCTTGTTCTATGTTTTTACCGGGTGAGTCACTCTATTGACCCTGGTAACAAGGCATCGGAAATTACCGACATACAAAAATTGGAGTGGATATGGATTATTTAAACATTAATAAGGAAGCTTGGGATAAACGGACAAAAGTACATGTTGATTCAAAGTTTTACGATATAGCAGCCTTTAAAAATGGACAGTCATCTCTTAACACTGTCGAGCTTGAGCAAGTTGGTAATGTGGCAGGAAAAAAGCTTTTACACCTCCAGTGTCATTTTGGCCAAGATACCTTGTCATGGGCTAGGCAAGGAGCAATAGTTACTGGGGTTGATTTATCTACAGCAGCAATTGAGCAAGCCAATAAACTCAAATCAGCACTAGGGCTAGACGCTACTTTTGTGGCTAATGATATTTATCAATTTGGTAATGAAAATACAGAAGAATTTGATATTGTCTTTACCTCTTACGGAGTTCTTTGCTGGTTACCGGATCTGAGTCTTTGGGCAAAAACAATCGCTAGTTCATTGGTAGCCGGTGGGGAGTTTCATCTTGTTGAATTCCATAGTTTTCATGATTTACTTAGTGGGTATTCGTATTTTCCTCGATCTGAGCCAGATATTGAAGATGAGGGAACATACACCGAAAACTGTGATGGGACAAAATCAAAAATGGCCACGTGGGCGCACTCCTTAAGTGAGGTTGTTAATGCCTTGATTTGTGCAGGCTTGAAAATCGAACATTTTAAAGAGTACCCATACAGCCCCTATAATTGCTTTGAAGGTCTTGAGCATGTTTCAGGGTTGGGTTATCAGATGTTACACAAGAGCCAACAAGTACCACTACTATATTCAATTAAAGCACGAAAACTCGACTAACATGGTGAGTTGATTTGAATCTAGTCAGTGTAGATAAATATAAAACTTACAAGTTAAGTCAGATTATTGTGATGCATAAACAGGATGCGAACTTTTCATGCTGATTTTTCGCAAGGAAAAACACAACTATTTCTATTTAATCAAACTAATGAGAGCCATTTTATTTAGCAAGTTCAGCTTATTTTTTTATCACGATACATTTTGCTGGCGCTATGCACAGCAGGGCGTAAAATGGCTATTTATTCTATTTAACTCTTATGCATGGCGATTAACATTAAAAATATAGCTGAAAAGGAAGTAACGTGTTCAACCTGCCAGGCTTGTTGTTGCCGGTTAGAGGTTATCCTTTTTACCGATACTGGCGTTCCTGATGCACATATAGCTGTTGATGAATGGGGTGGTGAAACGATGCTGCGCTTAGATGATGGTTGGTGTTCGGCTTTAGACCGCGAGACTCTTCTGTGCTCTATTTATGAAAATCGCCCTTGGGCATGTAGAGAATTCGAAATGGGCTCATATGACTGCAGAATTGAAAGGGAGATCCCCTTTGTATCTGTATGCTAACTTATTCACAAATTAGCCAAGTATTAACCCGTTATTATGGCTCCATGTAGTAACTCAATATTAAGTAAGGTCATTTTTATATGGATAGTTCAATTATGCTTTGGAGTGTTTTGTTTGGTGGTATAGGTCTCGGCTATTTCACCTATGGCAGAAAGCAAAAAGCGGTTGTGCCCTTATCTACGGGTTTAGCGTTATTGGTCTTTCCTTATTTTATGCCAAGTATCACTATGCTACTTATAGTCGGTATTGGTTTAGTGGCACTACCATATTTCATTAAAATTTAAATTAGTCAAAACCCTTTCAGAAAAACAGATAATAAAACGATAAACATAAAAGCTGCAGTGGACCATTTACATTTTAACTGTATTTATGTACAGTAGTGTTTTTTTGTAATTAAAGGATGTTATATGAAAATTTTAATAGGAGTTGTCATGCTTGTCAGTAGCACTGTTTCGAATGCAAAAGATCTTATCGCGGTCGAGTGGGCTCCATTTGTTAAAGCTAAAGGAGTTACTGAACAGCAATTACTTGTCGCTGCGGATAAAGTAAATGTTGATTTTTTGTCAAAACAGCCAGGATTTATTAAACGAGAACTGATTAAAAAAAGTGAAACAGAATACGCCGATGTAATTCATTGGAGTACAAAGAAAGAAGCCGTAACTGCTGGAGATAAAATATTCAGTTGTGATGAATGTAGCGACTACTTTAAACTAATGGATATGGAAGCTAGTGCTGATGCCGGCAAAGGCTTTTCTCATTATGAAATTGTACAAACATGGCAATAACTCGCTGATTTAAAAGATACTACTCTTGTGTTTTTTCTTACTAAACGATAGTTTAACTCATCATGTTTTCACCTAATAATCATTGTTTCTTAAAGGGGACTTTATGTTCACTAACGGAGTTTCCATCATTCTTACTGGTTCGAATGATGATTATCACGGAATGGCCATTGCTTGGGTTTCTCAAGTAGAGAAAGAGCACTTGATTATCTCTATTCCGAAGGGTTCTTCAACTAGTCATTTATTACTTGAACAAAAAAAGTTTTCAGTTAATGAGTTAGCAGTAGGCCAAGAAGATTTAGCGCGACAATTTGGTGGCCAAAATTGCCAAGGCAAACCTTCAATAAACTTGGCTCAAATAAAGTTCACTGAGCATAACCTACCCATTATTCTAAATTGTTGTTCATCAACGGTTTGTGAAGTTTTAAAGGTATCAGAAATAAATGATCAAATTGTAGTTACAGCTAAAATAATTTGTTCACAAAGTAATTTAGATTTATTACCCTTAATTTTTGATAAGTCGGCTTATTTTAAATAATTTATTATAAGATAAAGTAATAGAGAACCTTGCACTGTTGGCATAGTTCATTACTATATCTATTAAGAAACATAATGACTCGCTCAAGGGCATTATTTATACAGGGAGTTCCAAACAATGTTGACTAAATTAATTTCTCTTTCGCTAGCCATACTGTTATCTGCATGTAATGTTACCTCGCCACCACCTTATCAAAAAGATAGAGAGCCAGAATATCGAGATCAATACAATGGTGCTGAGGGGTTATCTCAGCAGCAAAAAGATCAAAGTTATTTGATGAACAAAGAATTATCTGATAAATGCACAACGGCTAAAATAGATTTAGCTATTGCTGAAACAGAGAAAAATACTGATGAAATTAAAAAGCACAGTACGATAATCAGTGATTCATGTCTATAACTCGCTAATAAACAACAACGTTATTTTGAATGGAATCACTTTAGGCAAAACAACTACCATGAACAACACCACTACATTTAACCAGCTGATAGAGCAGGCTGGTGAATATCATCCTATTTATGGCAATGGTTTAGCGACTCACCTGCCTATGGTGTTGAACGCACTAAATAGGTTGAATGCCTCAGACGATAAGCTAAAGAATGTTTTCAAAAAAACGACTAAAAAGCTCGAATATATAGACTCACTGAATAATGTTATTGCTGTTAATAGTATTCGTGAACACTTAGGTGATAGCAGTAAGTTTAAACAATATTTAAAATATTATAATGACCAACTAGCAATTAATAGTATTGACCTTGTTTTAAAACAATTTTTGCCAGTATTAATTGTTGGCATTGCGGCATCAGCTTTTCATGCCTTAATTCGATTAGCTTACGCAATTGAAATAAGTAATAAAAAAGAAGTTGCGATCGCTTTGGCTTTCTGGAGTGCTGAGTTTCAGTCATTTGACTTGAGCGATCAAACATCTAACGAGACATTAGAAAACATACTTTTAAGGTTGGCACCATTAGGTGTTAATCATATATTTTCACCAGGAATTATCGTTGATAGAATGGCAGAAATGGGGACGTTATTAAAACAAGAGAAATTAATTATTCAGCCTGAATTTATCAGCTTATCAACAATACGATGTTTTTCATTGTCTGCTTTTAACGACCAAGATAATTTTACTTTGTTGCATACCGTTACAGCTTGCCATGCATTTTCAGTTATTCGGCCTTATCTTGACAATGATGAAGTTGGTTTAAGGGAACTGTGGAAAGCAATACTAAACGCATATTTAAGCACCGGACTTGGATATGAGCAGAATGAAACAGTGTTAACAAAGGATAAGTTTGATTTTAGTCCGCTTATTAATAAAGCGTTAATTTCAGATGATGATCATATTATAAAATTAATATACACATGCGTTTGTGAATATGAGCACTACCATGATCCTCTGTATTATATTATTGCTCAAAGAGCAGTGCTAGGCATAGGTAATTAGCACAAGTATTGAATGTGGGCTCACAGAGAAAATCTAATTTTTTTGAACCTATCGAACTCACTAGGTTTGCACTGTTACACTCAAGGAATACTATGAAATATCAAAACACTATTGAGCCTGAAAACTGTTCAGGAATGGACGAAATACGAATTGAAATAGACAAGATGGATCGAGATATTATTGCTATTTTGGGTAAAAGGTTTGATTACGTCAAAGCCGCTGCAAAGTTTAAAACCTCAGAAACATCAGTTCGCGCTCCTGAACGATTTAACGCTATGCTTGAGCAGCGAAGAATTTGGGCTTCTTCAGAAGGATTAAGCCCCGATGCTATTGAGAAAATGTATCGCGATTTGGTGAATCATTTTATCAATGAAGAAATGTCTAAATGGCAATCAGAATTAGCAAAAGTAAATGAATAATAAGATGCTCTTCCACAATGGGCAACTTTTAACTAGTAAAAAATAGCCTTGTATCAGAGGGCTTAGAAGGTTTCATGCATAAAAGTAGATTAGCAGCATTAGTTTTAGACAGTAAAGTGGATGATATTGAAGAAGCCAATCGTTTTTGGGCGCAAGCCCTAGGGCTTGAGTGTGTTCGCTCTGATGAAGAGTGGTCTGCTAATTATTCACAGCTTAATTCGCCGAAAGGTCAACCTGATATCTTAATTCAAAAAACAACTCACGAAAGTAGAGTACATCTTGATATTGAAACGGATAATATTGATGCTGAAGTTAAACGTTTGAAAAATATTGGCGCACAAGTGGTCAAAGTTTTTGAACGTTGGGTGGTAATGCAAGCACCTACAGGACATAAATTTTGTGTTGTGAATCCGCAACGAAAAGACTTTCAGGACTCAATTGATGTTAATACCTGGAAATAGAAACATCAGTCAATTAATTAGTTCATTAAAATAAGTGATATACCTTATTTTATAGCACCTTTTGGAGTTGGGTATTAAACACGTTATCAAAAATGTTGTGAAAAACATGGTAGTCGCTTTATTGTTAATAGCTACCAGTAGCTGTACCTCTGGGGCATTGAATTCACTGGTTTAAATGCGGATGGCAGTGTTTGGCATTCCTTTGATGATTTTGCTGTGGTTATATCGGCAGGATTTTCTATGATCGAAAAAACTATTTCACTTGAGTTTACTAAAGTGAAAGTTACGGTGATAAATTAGCACACCGCAATATTAGTGAATGAATATCGCCACACTATCGAGCTTAAAGATGGCGCGGTAATAGATCAGTCGGGTAGCGGAACACAAGTTTGGTTTAAAGATAGTCAAACGTGGAAGCTTGTTAGTATTTCAGCAAGTGAAGCAAGTTAATAGGTTAGGGTAAGTTAGCCATAAGGGTTTTTTATGTCGTATGAAATATTAGTCGGTTTACAAGTTGTTGATGATTGTCAATATGAACGGTATCGCACAGCGATGAAACCGATATTGGCTGATTATCAAGGACGTTTTATTTATGATTTTAAAATCTCAGAGGTATTAATCTCTGAGGTAAATGATGGAATTAATCGAGTATTTACCCTTAATTTTAGTTGTAAAAATAAAATGGAAAGTTTTTTTTCTGATCCGAAATATCTAAAGGTTAAAGAAGAATATTTTATCAGTTCAGTTGGTAGTGCAACCATACTTTCTGGTTATGACAAATAATCAGATAAACAAAAAATTGATTCAAAATCTTTCGATAACTTTCTTACCCATAGCGATGAAAATTAAGTTTTAGCAACTTTAAGCTTTCAGGGAACGATGGAATTTATATTATCTGAAGACATTAATTAATTTTCACAATTTAGCACATTACTACTTTTTAGTTTCGGAATTAGTTTTAGTCAGTAATAACCGCTATTGGATGCAGTAGTACAATCTCGGTAACGGATATGTCCGCTTTGTAGGCGAGTACTTCCACGCCCTTGTCCATTGCCTCTATCAATAATTGGGCATATTTGGGATCGACATGTTTGGCGGCTTGTACATTGTTTATCCCGGTATGTAATACCGCAAAAATTAATACCGCTCTGTAACCGCATTCAACCATTTCAATGAGTTCACGCAAATGTTTCTGACCGCGTATTGTTACCGCATCAGGAAAATAACCTTTGCCATCTTCAAGAAGAGTGACCGATTTTACTTCTACATAAGTATCGGGTTTATCATCGTATTTCAATAACATATCTATTCGACTATTTTCTGAGCCATATTTAACTTCACGTTGCAGTGAAGTAAAACCGTTTAATTCATTAATTTCCCCATTATTTAAGGCCTCTTCAACTAATTGATTGGCACGCATGGTATTAATACAAATAAAGTCATTGGCCGCGGTATGGGTAAGCTCCCAACTAAAAGGGTATTTACGCTTTGGGTTATCTGATGTGCTATACCAAACCGTATCATTAGGCTCTGCACAGCCTTTCATTGCGCCAGTATTGGCGCAATGGGCAGTATGAATAGCGCCGTCAGGTAAGGTAATATCAGCTAAGAAACGTTTATATCGTTTTATTAAGATGGCGCTATCTAATGAGGGCGAAAATTTCATTGTTGGTGCTTTATGGAGCTAAAATTAGATGATATCAGCTAGTCACAGATAATAGCATCCGAATAAAGTTATTTTTTATTAATACGCCAATATCCATACTTGTTACTTTGGTCATTCTAGATTATCTCGATTTTGTCTAAGTATTTGGCCGCATAAGAAGAATAAATGGTATAAAATATGTCATTAGTCTAGTTGATCTCATTTATAGGAACACACATGTCTCAAACCGTTAGTATTTTGTTAGTTACTCCAGCTGATAACAGCACCTCAAACCATTGGCAAAGTAATAATTTAATCCAGTTTGTTGGTGATGATATTCATGTTTGCATCAAAGCTGATGCCAATAACAATAAAATATCATTACGGAAGATTCAACAAGCAGGGCGAAAAGTTGAAGCCGCTGGCGTTATACAGGCTAAATTATCAGGCGACAATTGGAGTGAAAGCCAACAATGGGCTTTTGCACTAGGGTTTACCTGTGTAGGTAAGTTAACTAATGTCGCATTTGTTGGCCAGCAAAAGGTCGTTAATCGTTTGAACGATAAGTTGAATGTATTTGCCTGGAGTCGAGATTTAACCAATCAAACGCCTAGTGAGCTTGTCCCTGAAACTTTAGGGCAACTTGCGGGTGAATATATTAAAGCTCAAGCCCCTGAACATGTAAGTGTTAAAATACTTTCTGGTGAAGCCCTTGAAAAAGCCGGTTGGGTTGGTATTTATAATGTGGGCAAAGGCAGTTGTAATGCTCCGTGTTTAGTCACCATAGATTATAATCCGACGGGAGATGTAAATGCGCCTGTTACTGCTAGTTTAGTGGGAAAAGGTATTACTTTTGACAGTGGTGGTTACAGCATAAAACCAAGTGCAGGTATGTTTGACATGAAATGCGATATGGGTGGTGCTGCCGTTGTTTCTGGTGCCTTAGCATTAGCTATTCGTCAAGGCTTGACCAAAAGAGTTAAACTTTTCTTATGTTGTGCAGAAAATATGATCAGCAGTAAAGCCTTTAAATTGGGTGATATTTTAACCTACAAAAATGGTGTTACCGTGGAAATTGCTAATACCGACGCCGAAGGACGTTTAGTGCTAGCCGATGGTTTAATGGCTGCAGCACAGACACAATCAAAAATAATTATTGATGCCGCGACGTTAACTGGAGCGGCTGTTATGGCTACTGGCTCAGAATACACTGCACTATTTGCCCTTGATCAAAATATTGTCGAAACAGCAAAAAACTCAGCGACTCAAGTCAATGAAGCTGTATGGCAATTACCGCTTGAGCAATGGCATCAAGAAAAATGTTCATCTGCTTTTGCTGATACTGCTAATAGTACAACTCAAAAAGGTGGTGGCGCAGGTGGTGCAAGTAATGCTGCAGGATTTTTAGCGAGATTTGTTCCCAACGAAGGTCAAGGTTGGTTGCATATGGACCTAGCCGCGGCTTATAACGGCAGTGCAAATAGCTTATACGGTGCTGGCGCTACAGGCCAAGGTATTGCAACAATTGCCAACCTACTTAATAACGCTTAAAGCAGATATCGCTATCTAGTTTTTACGTTATAAGTTTATTAGATAGCGTTTTATTATAAAGAATACTGATAGTATGCAGTATTTTTTGTCGATGCTAATTTAGATGTCGGCTGATCAGCTAAATATTCGGTCAGCCAGTCTTTAGCGCTATCAATATCACTAAATACATGAAAAGTCAGTTCAGCTGATTGATAAACCCTTCTTAGTTGCATTTGCTGTAAGTCGGCATGGCTACTGTTTAGAATGACAGAAGCATTGGCAACCATGCCATGCTTTATTCTATATTTTGTGATTTCTATTAAACTTTTTTCTGCTTCAGGGGTAAAAATACTGCTACCGTAATAAGTCACTAATGAAGCCCACGACTGACCATGCATTTGCTGACAAACTTCTTTCATGTCTAATTGATATTGTGCCAAGGTTACGTCATTAAATGGTCCTCTGGCATCCACTAACAATATATTGCCTTGTGTTTCAATTGAATAACTTCCATGGGATGAAAAATTCATATTTTTAGTCCATTAATTAAGTGGGGAACCATTAATAACAGGATTTTTTCTTGCTGCCAAGTAAGCCTATTTTTTTAATTTTTCAAGTTTTTGTTTAGCTTTTAGAACAAGTACTTAAGAAAAAGTATTTATAGTGACTTATCTAAATACCAAGTTTTAATGGCTTTATACAAGACCTGATTATTAATTGAAATTGACTGGTATAAGCTAAAGCTATTGATTGTTATATGGATTTTAGGTTTTTTCAGGCTGTCAGGTATAAAGTGTGCTTTTCTAAAAATGGAAATGTGTGCTAAGTAGCTACGATCTTCTTGAAACAAAGTGAGTTTTTTTGCCGTATTTGTCAAGCCACTTGCCAACAGTAATAACCAGTCAGGTATTTCACTATTACCAAGATAAAGCACTTTAGGGCGTTTAAATAAACCGATATGGTCTATTAATAATGAGTTGACGGTAATTGGCGCGATTGCTTTGTTAAGCTCCTTGGCTTTTTGAATTAAAACCTCTTTTTGATTGATGTTTACTGAGCCTAAAAAGCAGAGGGTAATATGGTAATTGTTTTTAGGAATTACTTTGAAAGGGACAGCCACATTTTGATAGACAAAATCATCGATTAACTGTTTATCTGCGTTACTGATATCTAAAGCAAAAAATAAACGACTCATTGTTCATCCTTTTCAGTTCAACGATTAAAATTAATGAAAGATGGTAGAGAAAATGTGGCCAGATTAAGTATACTAGCTGAAAAATATTTTCATACGACTCTATCACTCATGACCCAATCAATATTACCTATAGAAGCAATTAAAAGCTCTTTTATTCAAGCGTTATCGAGTCATGATACCTTAGTTTTATCGGCACCTCCCGGTGCTGGAAAGTCAACATGTCTACCCTTGTGGTTATTAGCGGTAGAACAATTGAAGAATAAAAAAATATACTTATTACAGCCTAGGCGCCTAGCAGCAAAAAACATTGCCTGCTTTCTTGCGAAACAACTAGGTGAGCCCGTTGGCCAGCGGATAGGTTATCGATTACGTAACGATACCAAAGTGTCTGAAAATACTCAGTTAGAAGTGATCACCGAGGGCATACTAACGCAAATCATTCAAAATGATCCTGAAATAGCCCATTGTGGTTTAGTGGTTATTGATGAGTTTCATGAGCGTTCTTTGCATGCAGATCTTGCTTTTGCACTGACCCGAGATATTCAACAAGGTTTGCGTGATGACTTAAAAATAGTGTTGATGTCAGCAACATTGGCTAGTGATAAATTAATCAAGCAATTACCTGATGCCATAGCACTCAATAGCGAAGGCCGAAGCTTTCCAGTTGATATCAGTTATCAAGCACCTGCCAATAGCAAAGTATGGCGAGAGCATGCACTAAAAGTTATTAAAGAAAGGGTTAAGACTCATAGGGGATCTATTTTAGTATTCTTACCTGGTGTCGCTGATATTCACTTTTTAGTTAATGGTTTAACAGGAAGATTACCGCCAAACATGGTGCTTAGCCCACTTTATGGTGAACTATCTATAAAAGCACAGCAACAGGCCATTGCCCCCACGGAAGATGGATTATTTAAATTAGTATTAGCCACCAATATTGCTGAAACTAGTTTAACAATTGAAGGCATTGATTTAGTGATTGATTGCGGTTTAGAAAAAGTCGCACTTTATCATCAACAGTCATTAACCAATCGACTGCACCAACAAAGTATTTCAAAAGCGTCGGCAACTCAGCGTACGGGTCGTGCGGGGCGATTAATGCCGGGTAAGTGCATTCGTTTATATAGCCTTGAAGATTTTAACCGTAGAGCTGAGCATAATATTACCGAGATCATGCAAGCTGATATTTTACCGCTGCTTATTGAGGCTGCTCGTTGGGGAGTTACCCAACTAAACGAATTACCTTTATTAGAGTTACCTCCAGTAGTGAAAGAAAAATTGGCGTGGCAAGAATTAAAATCACTTTGCATTGTTGATGACAAAAATCATTTAACTCGACATGGAAAATCTGTAGCCATGATCAGCTGTCATCCTCGTTTTGCTCATATGATTGTTAAAGCAAGACAGTTAGAAGATTCTGAAAATATTGAACAACTCACTTTTTTAGCTTGTAGCTTAGCTGCCTTATTGGAGGTGAGAGATATTGTTAGAGGTGAAAGGGCAAGGTTTGATTGTGATATGCGTCATCGTGTTACTGAGCTATATCACCCTCCAGTTGCCATGAAACATCATCCGGCATTAGCGCAAATTAAACAACAAGCCCAACAACTTGCTAAGCAAGTTAATAGCCAAAGAGGTAAAACCAATACCTTACCTATTGAATACTGTGGCGCTTTGCTTGCACTCGCTTATCCAGAACGGCTGGCAAAATACCGAGGGCGGGAAGGGGAGTTTTTAGCACGTAATGGCAAAGGCATGATGATTAATCATGAAGATATTTTAGCGACCGAACCCTATGTGGTTGCTGCAAATTTGTCACAATATAATCATCAACTGCAAGTGCGTTTAGCTGCGCCTGTCGACTTGAATTGTTTATTAGCGTGGGGAGTCATAAAATTAACAAAAGAAGTTAATCTTGGTTATGATGCTAAAAATGATCGTATTTTTTCTCATGAGCAATACAAAGTTGATGCCTTGGTTATTGAGGAGAAATCTAGTAGTGAACAGTTATCTGCCGAGAAAATATCGAAAATGTGGGCGGAACTGCTACATCAACAAGGTTTAGATTTTCTACCTTGGCCAGAGAATAGTCAGAAGTTATTAACACGTTGGCGTTGGCTGAATCAATATCAACCACATTTAGCTTTACCCGATGCATCTCAAACGGCTTTGTTGGAGCAACTAGCAACATGGTTCTTGCCATTTGTAGGGAAAATTAAAAGCAAAAATCAATTTAAGAAACTTGATTTTAATGCCATGTTGTTCAGCTTATTAGATTATCAACAACAACAACTATTAGCTCAATGTGCGCCAACGCACTTTACAGGTCCCACAGGTCGACAATGCACCATTAGATATTCAACAGAGCAATCTCCTATTGTATCTTTGCCTATGCAAGAGCTGTATGGGGTTACTGAAACGCCGAAAGTTGGAGATTCTGGCAGACATAGCGTAGCACTTATTTTGGAGATCCTCTCACCCGCTAAGAGACCAATTCAAGTCACTCAAGACCTAGTCAAGTTTTGGCAAGGTAGCTATAAAGCCGTACAAAAAGATATGAAAAGCCAATACCCCCGACATTATTGGCCAAACGACCCTGCCAATGCACAAGCAACAAATAAAGTAAAAAGACTGATTAAAAATGCCGAAAAGCATTAAAAGTTATCAATTAATAAAGTAATTAATAAATTCAATTAGCCAACTCAATAAGTTCATTAGCCACTATTACAATTAAAAATTTGTTTATTAAATGTTAACTAAATGATAATTGATAGAATCTATTGTATACAGTATATGTTATTTATAGTACATTTAAGTTGGTGGTTTATTGATCAATTGATGTTCTTTGATGTTAATTTGTTGATTTACATCTAGTTAACTAATTTTTCATATTCCTCCGACACAAATAAAATAGAGAAATGAATGATGGGTCTTGTGATTTCAATGCCATTTTTTATTCAAATAATTCTCAACTCCAATAATTATAAAAACATGTACAGGAGAAGTTTCATGTCTATGCAATATAAAGTTCCTTCGTTAATGGCGCTTATGTTAACAGTCTCTAGCACTGCAGCATTAGCCGGTCAAAAAGACACCAACATAACAACACATGATTTTGTGCCAAGTAAAATCAGCAAATCATTCTTTGATATGCCAAAAAGCTCAGCTGCAATATTTAAAGCTAATAGTGCTCAAAGTATGGAAGGCCAAGTTTGTGGTACTGATAAAAACGAACAAGACTGGGATGCGCTACAAGTTAAAAACCAATTACAATTGAAGAAAAAATTGGCGAAAGCCATGATGAAAATGTCGCCACAAACTAAAGCTGTAGCTGCCGCAGCTAATGGTAATGGCGTAGAGGGTCGTTACTATGTTCCAGTGGTTGTTCATGTTTATGGTGACCAATATAACTGTACTAATGGATCATATTGTTTAACCGAAAGTAAAATCATCGAAGGTCTTAATATGACCAACGAAGATTTTTTAGGTACTAATACTCAAGATGGACCAATTGCCGCAGAATTTGCAGCTATTCGTGAAAACTTAAATATTGAGTTTGTTTTAGCGAAAAAAGATCCACAAGGTAATGCCACTAACGGTATCGTTCGTTATGCGAATAAAGCCGGTTATGGTAACGGCACAGGTGTTGATGCTGCAATTGCCGCAGATGCTTGGGATAACTACAAGTACATGAATATTTATTTTCAAAGTGACT
The DNA here is from genome assembly GCA_022969175.1 of Colwellia sp. Taxonomy (GTDB): domain Bacteria; phylum Pseudomonadota; class Gammaproteobacteria; order Enterobacterales; family Alteromonadaceae; genus JALJPB01. The sequence continues at coordinate 27,433 of JALJPB010000001.1, forward strand.
TGTACGATGACGGCACAACTAGCAGCTCAGGTGTTGCTTGGTACCCAGACACAGGCATGTCTGACGCAAGCCTTTCTCGTGTTGTTTACAATGGTAATTTTGTAGGTACAAATACGGGCGAAAATTTCCGCTCGGTATTAACCCATGAATTTGGCCATTGGTTAAATCTACCTCATACTTTTGATGGTGATGTTTGTTCAGTACATCAGGAAACATTTTGTGGACTTACGGGTGATAACAACTGTGATACCCCTCAAATCGCTTCTAGCTCTATTCAGGACAATGCACCTAATTGTTTAGGGCAAAGCACAAATACTGAAAACTTTATGCATTATTCTGATAACTATGCCATGTATACTCTAGGCCAAGTTCAACGAATGACTGCAGCACTACATGGTGATGCTCGTTCAACACTGTGGACTAACAGCAACCTAATTGCCGCTGGTTTAGATGCATATACTAGCAACTATGCACACCCTTGGGATGGTTCAGGTAAAGATGAAGTACCTACTGGTGTATTAATTAAAGAGTTTACTAACCTTTCAGCAACAAAAGGCGAAACAACGACTTTTGAGGTAAACCTACCTGAAGGCACACAAGCTGCCGTTGTTTACTTAAAAGGTTTTACTCAAGACCCTGATATGTATGTAAGTAAAGGCAAAGCACCTGTTAAAACTGGTGATGTATGGGAAGCTGATTACATTTCATTTAAATCAACAGGTACACCAGAATTAGTGGCACTATCGTCACCTTCTTCAACTCAAACTTATTATGTAACTGTAGATGCATTTACTGATTACTCTAACGCTACATTAGAGATTTTATCAGTTGTTGATACAACCTTATGTGATGGTTGTGAACGTGTATTTTTAGCTGAAGAAACGAATTTAACAGCAACTAAAGGTGATGCAGATAAAACCTATCAGTTTGAAGTGCCAAGTGATGCGCTTCGCACTGTGGTAGTAATACCGGGTGGTTATACTGGCGATCCAGATATGTATGTCAGTGTAAACTCAGTGCCAACAACAACAGTTGCTGATTGTGCACCATTTAGTGCTCCTGGCATCAATGAGTTTTGTGACTTAGGTGCTGGCGGCGGAACAGTGAACGTACTTATGGAAGCATTCCTAGATTATAGCGGCGCTACCTTTAGAGTTTATTACGAGCGTCAAACTACAGTTATCCCAGGTTTACCTACAGCTGAAGCAAACGGTGGCTATAATAGCGTTGTAAATGAAGTGGTTAACTTTAGCAGTGCAGGCTCTGTTGATACTAACGGCAGCATTGTTGCTTATAACTGGACATTTGGTGACGGTAGCTCAAGCACTCAAGCAAACCCAACTCATGCTTATACAACTGCAGGTAACTTTACAGCAACATTAACAGTAACTGATAATGACGGAAATCAAGCAACAGATTCAAGCTTAGTTACCGTTGCTGCAGGTAATGTTGCACCAGTTGCAGTAATTAATGGTCCATATTCAGCTGACGAAGGACAAGAAATTACCTTTAGCAGCAATGGCTCAATTGATAATGATGGCACAATTACCAGCTACCTTTGGGCATTTGGTGACGGTGCAACGAGCACGTTAGCTACGCCGACACATACTTACCAAACATTTGGCCAGTACCCAGTTGAACTAACGGTAACTGATAATGATCAAGCTTCAACAAGTATTTCAACTACAGCAACAATTAATGAAATAGTTGTTGTAACTGAATATTGTGCGGTAACAGGTAATACTGGTTATGAATGGATAGCAAACGTAAGTGCTGGTGGTGTTTCTCATAGCAGTTCACAAGATGGTTATGCTGATAATACTAGCGTTAACTTCCCGCTAACAGTCGGTAATAATACGGTGAGCTTAACCGCTGGTGGTAACTATTCTGAGCATTGGGCTGCTTGGCTTGATGTCAATAAAAATGGTCAATTTGAAGCTTCAGAGAAACTACTATCAAATGTTTCAGGTGCAGGTACTGTTTCAGGTCAGCTTGCTATTCCTAATGGTTTAGTTGGACTGAATACACGCTTGCGCGTAGTCATGAAGTATTCTGGCGCTCCAACTACCGCTTGTGGCTCTTTAGGCGACGGTGAAGCTGAAGATTACATGGTTACGGTAATGGGCACTAATAATGTTGCACCAGTTGCTGATGCCAATGGCGATTATGTTGCATCGGTTAACGGTACAATAAACTTCCTTAGCATGGGCTCACTAGATACTGATGGCGATATTGTTAGCTATCTTTGGGACTTTGGCGATAATAGCCAAAGCGCTGATGCAAATCCTACTCATGTTTATACAGTTGCTGGTAGTTATACTGCTGCATTAACAGTTACTGATAATGATGGTGCTTCACATACCAATACAGCATTAGTGACGATTAATCCTGCTGATGTAACGATTGAAAATGCCTGTTTAACTAAATCTGCAATAACCGGTGGTGGTTTAACGGCTGGTACAGCAGAATGTTTAGGCACTAGCAGTACTATCTGGTTAAGTTTAGGTGATGTTTCGGCTCATCAAACTGTCGCTATTTCTACAGGTCATGGTCAAGGTAACTTAGACGTACTTTATAGCAATAGTGGTTGGCCAAGTGACAGTAGTTATGATGCGCGTTCACTAGGTAATGGCACCACAACTAACTGTATTTCATTAGCTGCAGGTAGTAACTACTGGTCTTACTTAAAAGTAACTGGTGCTGCAACAGGCGCAACAATTCTTGTTGAATTTGATAGTGCAAGTTGTCAATAATATAAGTAAATAAATGCAAACAGCCACTTAATTGTGTGGTGATTTTATAAAATGGAGCCTTGAGCTCCATTTTTTTATGGCAATTAAAACCATTTAAAGTTTCAAGCGCATTACTTGATGGAAGACGACAATATTTCTTAACTTTTAGGCATTTAGCTGTATAGTTATTTTAATGAAGTTACCGTGAAAAGGATTGAGTAATGAAATCATCAATGATGCTTAAAGTGATTGGTTTTTTGTTTGTGCTTTCGATAAGTTTTTATTTATTTGCACAATGGCAACTAAAAGCCAATCTTGACCAATTAATTATTGATAGTGGTAAAGATATTGAGATTAGTTACGACTCAGCTAGGGTCACTTTAGTCGGCACCGCACTTATTCGCGGCAGCAGTTTATATATCCCTGCTTTAAATATTCAAATTGCTGTTGATGAAGTTGAATTTGGCGCTTCAAGTATAATAGATTTACTTTTTGGTAGTGACTCTTCGGGTAAATATAGTATTCCAGAGCAATTAACACTTCGTCTTAAAAATGCCAACTTACCGCTATCCACTACTTTAGTGTCGATGATTAAAAGTGTTGAGCAGCCAAGTCATTTAAGTGCATTAGAAGCTTCAGGTTGCGGCCAGAAAACTCATATTGGCATTGATGAGTACCTTGCTATGGGGTATCAAAGTGTAAATGTTTCAGGTGAATTTACCTTTGAAAAAAGTGCTGAAGTAGGTGACATTATTAGCAAAATATCGGGATCAGCTCACTTAGATATAACTGATATGACACGGTTTAATTATCAATTTGAATTGTCTAATATTTTGAATGATTTTAGTGACTTTAGTCAATTTGAACTTATGCCAACGCTAGATTATTTTGCCATGGATATTACCGATCTTGGTTATAATTTTAGAAAAAACACTTATTGCGCGGAACAAGAAAAAACAACAATAGCGCTTTACACTGATAATCACATTAAATTGGTCGGTGACGCTTTAAAAAGTGCAAAACTTAATATGAGCGATGATATCAAACGAACTTATCGAGAGCTATTGCAACCGGGCAGTACCGTTCACTTCTCGATAAGTCCGCAAGCTGGCTTTAGCTTCGATAGTTTATTTCATTACAATGAGCAAGAGTTAAGAGAAGTTTTAGGGTTAGAACTTAAAGTGAATAACTTTGACTTGCCTACTATTTTTGATGGCTGGCAGTTGAACAAATTTGATAAGGTGGTTGTTTTATCACCAAAAGAGATTGCCAAGAAAAATAGGATAAAAAGGTATAAATATTACTTGAAGCCGTTAGTGAATGCTAACAGGTACATTAGTAAGCAAGTGAAAATTGTTAAACCCAACGGAGTCGTTTTAGAAGGCCGCCTAGACGCTGTTAATAAAGAAAGTATAAGACTACTCATTTCGTATCAGCAAGGGACCTCTGAAGGAGAAATTGATAAAGATCAAATAGATAGTTTTTATGTCTATCAGTAATTATAGCGTTAAAGTGGTTGTCTTATTTCATTGAAATAATTGATAAACACATGTTGAGATGATCGATTAAAAAACAAAATTGAGAAAACTCGTCAGCGCTTATTTTTGCCCCCTTAATTAATTTTTGACTGGTAACCAAGCCTATGGTGCGGTTATTTATTTTGATAGGGGAAAGGCAGATAGCACCGTCTTCAATTAAGTCGGCAAGAGAGCGTGTCATGTAGTTACGCCACTTCACTTCTTTGTAGCTATTGAGCATCTCGCTTGTGCCTGACTTGATAATATAAGCCATCATATTTTCGCTACTCACAATATCAAGTCTACAGCTAAAGTCTTCAAGTTCACCTGTTTTGTCAAAAGAAAACCGAGACTGAACACTTTTTTTGTCGCTGGTAATCATAAAAAAAGCGCTTCTATCGAAACCAATGCTTTTTGCTAAGCTCTTCAACGTTAATTGAAGGAACTCATTAAAATCCTTACTAGATTTAGTTAGTTGACTTAACTGCATTATTGCATCTAATTGTTCTCGCTCTTGGCTGGAGGCTTCGTTGTTGGTACCCGTTTCACTGCTTTCAAAATCACTGGGGGTTGGCATAGGTTTGATAGCGTTTTTTAATGCCGAAGCACCGTATGAACTGAGTAAGTCTACTGCTTCAATTCGTGTTTGTTTTACTTGCTCAGTTAATTGTCGGATGCTAATTTTTTTGATTTTACAAATTTTTTCTAATACCGCATTGAAATCGTCAATGGACTCAGGAGGATTAGCAATATAGCTACTGAGTTTATCGGCAAGAGAAATAATTTGCATTTCGGTTGTTCGACTATTGGGTTGGTCAAGGGACTTTTCTAATAAATCACCTAAATTCCATGTTTTAGCCAAGCCTTTACTTATTTCTGAAAACTGGGTGCCTATAAGCTCTATGCTACGGGCATTGAAGTCTTTTTCTGATAAGTAATCATCTTTTATCAATTGTTCACTTAACTCTCCGCCAATGCTCCAAAACGCCGTTTCGCCAATACGGTATAACATTGCGGCTAAGTACACTTCTTCTTGAGTGTCTTCGTTATAATCAGGCACCATCATTTTGGCTAATAATCCTGCGTAAAATGAGCTTGCCATTAACTGTGCTAATCGTTGGTAAACATCAGGGCTTAAATCTTTACTTTTGAGTAGCCCTTCAATTAACTTTGATGTTAAACAAATGTTTTTTACTGAATGGATACCTAATACCACTGCGGCACGTGAAATAGTGGTGACTTTATTATGACCCATGTGCTTAACACTATTAGCCACTTTTAATACACAAGAGGATAGGGCCTGGTCATGTAATATAGACTGGCTTAATTTAGGTAAAGAAGAAGTATCATCATTGGAGAATTTGTCGAGTAACTTAGCGGTTGAAGTAATAGCGGGTAATTCTTGATTTGAGATGAGCTCAACCCACTGTTCTGCTGTTCTCGCTTTTGGCTCAATCATAAAACCCTTGTTTACTATTATTAACTAAATATATTGAATAAATAGTAGCTTAAGATAAAGGATTTAGCATCACAAACTTATTGATGGAGAATAAGTTTGTGATGCTTTTTTGTTGATTAGAGGGGATGCTTAATCGCTTTGCAGCGCGTCAATAGGATTAAGCTTTGATGCTTTAATTGCAGGGTATACACCAAAGATTAAGCCAACCATAGCGCAGATGCTAAAAGATAATACTATTGCACCCAGTGACCACGACACAGACCACTGTGAATAAAGGGCAATTAGCTCAGATAAAATCAAACCAAAAATAACCCCTAAAATGCCACCCATTATTGAAATGGTGAAACTCTCAGAAATAAACTGAAGTTGTATATCTTTTTGAGTAGCACCTACGGCTCGTAATAAACCAATTTCTTTGGTTCGCTCTAATACGGTGGCTAGCATAATATTCATAATGCCAATGCCGCCAACAAGTAATGAAATACCAGCAACGCATGACATAACAATATTAAATATTTGTTGAGTTTGTTTTTGCTGTGCTAAAAGGGCTGCAGGGACAATTAAATTATAATCGTCAACATCATTATGACGACGTTGTAAAAGGTGGCTTACTGCTTTAGCTGCATCGATAGGGTCAACATGGTCAGAAATTTTCAACTTAATACTGCTGACTTCACTCGTTAAAGCTTTACTTGGAAATTTATGAATTGCGGTTTTTAATGGCACAAATACTTGGTGCTGCTCGCCACCGAGTTTAATGCCTTGAAAAGCATCTTTTTTAAGAAAAGGTGCTTTTAAAACCCCTACAACTTTAAACCACAAGTGATTGATTTTTACGTTTTGACCAACAGCTTCACCATCAGGAAATAATTGTTTAGCCGTTGATGCACCTAACAAGGCGACTTGGAAAAAGTTTTTGTCATCATGTTTGGTGAGCAAACGCCCCGCAGCTAAAGTAAATTGCGACAGCTCAAAAAAGCTGGGGCTAACACCAACAGCTTCACCATCACTTTTACCGTGTGCGCTGAATATAATATAAGTATCAATGAGTTTTTGTGCGCTAAATCCCTCAACAAAAGGTAATGATTTTTCACTTATTTCGCCATCCCTAATGCTTAAACCAGAAGAGTGTTTACGTTGCTCTTTCAGTTCTTTTTCTTCAAAGGTTTTAGCTTCAATAATCAAATTGTGTAAACCCATAGTGCTGATCATTTTCATGGCTTCTTTTTCGGCGCCTTCACCAATATTCAACATGGCGATCACCGCGCCGACACCAAAAATCATGCCTAGCAATGTTAATAAAGTACGAAGTTTGTGCTGAGCAAGTTCACTAAATGCATCCATAAAAAGTGCGACAATATTCATTAGCTGTTTCCCATATCTGTTAATGCTATTTTTTGTCCAATTTCTAATCCCGAAATGATTGCAACATGACTTAAGCTAACTTGGCCAAGCGTAACGGGGGTTTGAACATATTCGCCTTTGTTATATAAATAGACAAAAGATTGGTTCTCATCAGTGAATACACTTTGCAGTGGTATAATTATTTGTTGCTCTTTTTTAGCGATGTTAATGGTTGCCTCTAACTTTCTCCCAGGAACAAAAAGTTTTGGCTGTTGTTTTTCAAGGGTAACTATAACTTCAAAATACTTTTGAGGATCGCCACGTTTTATCGATTGTGGGAATTTTGCAATGGATTCAACAGTGCCATTAAAGATCAAATCTGCATGAGCATTAAGATAAAAGCTGACTTTTTGATCAACGGCTAAGTTTATCGCTTCGTTTTCAAAAACAAATAATTTAGCCTTCATTTCGCTGGTATCTGGTAATTCGGCTATTTTGTTTCCTGACCAAATAGATTGCCCTGCTCGAGGTTTCTCCCCTCGCCAATTTGCTTGATAAGTAAGTAAACCATCATGAGGGGCTTTGACTTCAAGTTGAGATAAGCTGTCTTCTAACTGCTTGATTTTATCTTGGCTTTGTTGTTTTTTCATGGTCAACAAACCCATTTCACCTTCTGAACTTTCACTAAAACTATCATTTTGCCAATTGAGATATTTCTCTTTTGCTAACAAAAATTCAGTATTTTGTAATTCATCTAAAATTTCGATTTTAGCTCTTATCCGTACATCATCGATAGTAAAGTTTTTGGCAAATTGTGTTTCTTGAGCAATCAAGCCAATGTCTTTGTTTATCTCTTCAAGTTGTAAATGTAACATGCCATTTTTTTCAATGATTTCTTGTAAATTAATATCTAAATCAAGTTGTTTTTCGTGGCTTTCTTTTGTCATGGCCTCACCATCAAAACGAGCAATGACATCACCTTTTTTAACCAATGAGAATTCAGGTGCTAGCCAAGCAATGTTTTGCATGCCCCGTCTTGATATTGGCGCACTGATGACCGTTGCTTTGGCTGAAAAAAGCTCACCTTTAGCTGGTACAGTTACAATAAAGTCTTGTGCCAATACTTGATATAACAATGGCTCAGCTTTTTCTGAAGAGCAGGCACTAGTCAGTAATAAACATGAAGTCAGCATGAAAGAAGAAAATTGCTTATATCGCAAATGATGTAAAGAAAGTTTACTCATAATTATTTTTGACTTCCAGGTGAGGTTTTATTTATGTTCGCCAACTGAAGCTGTTGATCCGTTTGAACTTCAATACGTGCGGTCATGCCAGGGCGCATAATATTTATATCAGTCTCATCAAATTCAATGATGATATCAATAATACGTTTTTTATCTTGTGATGAGTTATCCCGAAAAACTCGCCCTAAGGTGACAATAGTACCTTGAACCACTAGTTCTTGTGTGCCATCGAGGCTTATTTTTACTTTTTGTCCTAATGCAATTTTACCACTGTCGGGTTCTGCGATTTGTGCTTTTAGCTGCATTTTTTCAATAACCGCTATTTCAAGAATAGGTTGACCAAAGAAAATATTTTCGCCAACGGCGGGTTTTTCACCATCGCCCTTTTCTTTATAGAGCACCATACCGTCGATAGGAGCCGTTAAGGTTAGTTTTTTAATGTCATTTTGAATATCATTAACTTTGTTAGTAATTCTATCGACTTTTGCTTGTGCTAATTTTAAGTTTAATAAGGTATTTTGATTATGAAAGGATAATTTTTTTTGTGCTAAAAACAAATCGTTTTCAGCAATAGTATGATCAATTTCGGCTTTGCGCCTATCGTTGTCAGAACGGGAGTTATCAACTATTTCAAACTTTCGTTTGGCTTTTTCGAACTCCATTTGTTTTTCAGCAAGGTCCAAAATCAATTTCTGTTCTTTTTTTACTTCATCAATTTTTTCATTTTCTAATTCTTTTTGTGCAGTATTAAGCTCCGCTCGTTTATCAACTAACCTTTCAGACAATTTTTTGTTGTCGAAAGCGGCAATAACGTCACCTTTTTTTACTTTTGAATTCTCAGGAATCAATTGTTTTATTTGATATTGCCACATGCTAGAAACAGAAGGAGGGCCAATCATAGCCGTAGTTTTAGACTCTAATTCGCCACTTGCGGTGATGACATTGTTATTTTGTTTAGTCTTTAAGTTATTAGCTGGAGTTGATTTTTCCGGTGCTTGACCACAACTTTGAATGAAAATCGACAAACAGCTGCTAAAAATGACTGCTTTTAGGGCATTTTTATTTATCATTATTCACTCCTGTAAATTCTAATTGGGCGCTCATTCCTGGCAATAAGTTTAACGCTAAATCATTGCTAAATTCAAAGTGGGTACGAAAATATACATCATTACCCCATTCTTTTCGAGCTTCAGGTTGGGTAGATATCTCTGATAGTTTTGCGGTCAATGGTTGCTGAGGAAAAGCATCAAAAATCAAAGACGCTGTTGTACCTAAGGCTAAATATTTGTAGTCAACTTCATGGACCCAAGCTTCGATATACATACCATTTAAAGACGGAATTTCAACTATTTTCCAACCGGGTTGTGCAGTAATACCGACATATATTTTTTCACCCGTCCAAGGGTGATTGCCATATAATACCGGTCCAGTTCGTTTAGCTTTAAGACTCATTTGGTTGAGTTTATCTTGATTATATTGAAGCTTATCTTGATGTTTTGTTATTTTGATTTTTTGTTTGGCGATCGAGACTTGGTTAGATAATACTGTTTGTTTTAAGGATTCTTTTGTTTTAGCGTTAGCAATAATGGCTTTTTCATATTCGAGTTGGTATTTTTCATGATCATATCGACTGATATGTTCAAGAGTAATACTGGCGTCAATTCTCGCTTTTTCTAACATCAGCGTCGTTCTTTTTTCGGCATAAGTTGATTCAAGTAAGTTTTGTTCTGAAGTCGTTTTTATTCTATGTAGCTCTTCCTGAGCACTAATTAGTGATACGTTAACTTGTTCAATTTCGCTCTGTATTGAGCCAGAGTCATATACCACCACTAAATCACCTTCTTGAGCAATCTCTCCCTCAGGTAAAATCCACTGAACTTGTACTCTCCAGGAATTACTTTTAGGCGCATAAAAACTTTGATTTTCGCTGGCTTTTATTTGCCCTGAAAGTAAAAATGTCTCTTGGGCTATGGCTGCTGAATTTACCAGCAGCAAGGTTGTTAATATTATTGCTTGGTACATAATTTATCCTCAATAACGACACCATCTTGCATGCGTATTGTTCTTAAAGCATAAGCGGCAATATCTTCTTCGTGGGTGACCATCACTATAGTTTGCCCTTGGCTGTGCAGATCGGTGAGTAAATTCATAATATCTACAGACGTTTTGCTGTCTAAATTACCTGTTGGTTCATCAGCAAAAATAACTTTCGGGTAGTTTACTAATGCCCGTGCAATAGCAACTCGTTGACGTTGCCCGCCAGACATTTCATTAGGCTTGTGATGTGAACGAGAAGCTAAACCTACTTTTTCTAGCATTTCCATGCCACGTTGTTCAGCTTCTTCTTGAGGAACATCAGTATAACGAAGAGGTAGAATTACATTGTGTAATGCAGTCAATCGAGGTAATAAATGAAAACTTTGAAAGATGAAGCCAATCTTAGTATTTCTAATTTTAGAAAGGGCTATATCGTCAATGTCTTTAACAGACTCGCCGGATAATAAATATTCACCGGATGTTGGCGTATCTAAACAGCCGAGAATACTCATTAAAGTCGATTTACCTGAGCCAGAAGTTCCCATCACGGCAACAAATTCATTTTCTTCGATGGTAAGGCTAATATTGGAGAGTGCTTTTACTTGAGTTTCACCGCTACCATAAGTACGGCAAATATTATCTATCCTGATCATGGGTATTTTTCCATTTTTATCGTGCACGCAATATACGAAAGATTTTGTATTAGAACAATAACAATACATTTTTTGTTACAAATGTTTCAAAAGTATTACACAGAGATTAAATATCGAACGGGCAGGGAAGCTAAGTTAAACGTTAGCTTGTTAGGGGTTTCATGTTAATATTTAGTTGAAAATTTTAATTGCCCTCAATTTGTATGTCAGATAAAAAAACAGTCACAAAAAACAAAACGATAAAAACCAAGGCTAACAATAAAACTCAGCCTAAATCAAAAGTTAAGGCCAAGGCTCAATCGAGTCAAAAATCTATTCCTCAGGTGTCAAAAGCCTCTTGGCTAAAATGGTGTTTTAAAACAAGCTTCAAATTATCACTGGTTATACTGCTCACCCTTGTTTTATATGTTATTTACCTAGATGGTAAAGTACGTAATACTTTTGAAGGACAACGTTGGCAAGTACCAGTACAAGTGTTTGGTAAAATACAAACTGTGTCGATAGGTGAGCAATTAGAGCTAGCCGATTTAACTCAACAGTTACGTTTATCCGGTTATAAAAAGGTCGATCACGTTGTTCAGATTGGCCAATTTGAACAGTCGAGTCAAAGAGTGATTTTTTATCGCAGAGGTTTTGATTTTGGTGATAGTGGTGGATTACTGCCTGCCAATAAAATAACACTCGATGTAGCAGATGGAAAAATTTCCTCAATCTTTTTAGCACACACTCAAGTCGACCAAGTAAAGCTTGAGCCGATATTAATCGATCGCATTTTACCTGAAAGTAAAGAAGATAGAGTACTTGTTGGTTTAGAAGCTGTCCCTGAAGAGCTTTTAGATACCTTGCTATTAGTTGAGGATAGAGACTTTTACTTTCACCATGGTGTTTCCCCGATAAGCATATTAAGAGCGTTGTTTAACAATATTCGCGCTGGAAAAACGGTGCAAGGTGGTAGTACTTTAACGCAACAGCTGGTTAAAAATATGTTTCTCACCCGAGAGCGTACTATTACACGAAAAGTGAAAGAAGCGCTGATGGCGTTAATTTTAGAATACCGTTATAGCAAAGACCAATTGCTTGAGGCTTATATTAATGAAGTCTATTTAGGCCAACATTATGCCAATGGTATTTATGGTTTTGGTCTAGCCAGTGAATTTTATTTTGGACAAAATATTGCACAGCTTAGCGCTCAACAAATGGCATTGTTGATTGGCCAAATTAAAGGGCCTAGCTATTATGATCCCTGGCGATATCCGCAACGTGCCAAACAGCGTAGAGATTTAGTACTGAGATTAATGTTTGAGCAACATTTTTTGTCCCGAGTTGATTTTGAGCAGGCTATTGAATCGCCATTGTCGGTAAGAAAATCTCGTCGTAATGCCAAAAACAAATATCCAGCTTATTTGCAATTAGTTAAAAGTGAACTTAAGAAACATATTAGCAATGTTCAACAACAATCAGGAATTCGAGTGTTTACCGGATTCTCTCATCAGTCTCAGCAATTGCTGGAACAAACCGTTGCTAGGCAGCTGCCATTATTAGAAAAGACCCATCAACAAAATGAACTTGAAGTGGCGATGATAGTTACCGATATCAGCAGTGGCGAAATAAGAGCGCTTGTTGGTGGAAAAGATCAAGGTTATGCCGGTTTTAACCGTGCTTTATATGCTAAACGTCCCATCGGCTCATTAATAAAACCTGCGATATATTTAGCCGCATTAGAGCGATATGAACAATATAACTTTGCCACCATGTTAGATGACAAAGCGATTACCCTAACCAGTGATGCAGGAAAAAAGTGGCAACCTAAAAACTATAATGGACAATTCCAAGGACAAGTGCCATTAATTGATGGTTTAGTGCACTCATTGAATGTACCCACGGTAAATTTAGGCATGTCCTTAGGGTTAGATAACATTGCCAATGCTATGCATTTATTAGGTTATCAGCGAGATGTTATGACCCGACCATCTATGTTACTGGGAGCAATTGATATGTCACCTATGGAAATTAACCAATTGTATCTTCCTATTGCGGCAAAGGGGAATTTTCACACTCAACATGCAATTACCCAAGTATTATCAGGCGAAGGTGAAATTTTATGGGCGGTAAATAAAACTGCTGAGCAGCGGTTATCGAGCAATGGCGCTTATTTACTTGATTATGCTTTAAAGCAAGTGACAAAAACGGGTACCGCACGTTCATTAACTTGGCGACTTGCAGACCAACAATTAGCCGGAAAAACAGGTACCAGTAATGATTTACGAGACAGTTGGTTTATCGGTTATGACGAACGCAATTTAGTGACTACTTGGATTGGGCGAGATGATAACAAACCCACTAAATTAACAGGTAGCAGTGGCGCATTAGTTTTATTTGCTGATTTTATGAAAAATAGCAAAGTTACCAGTAAACCGTCAGTAATGCCTGAAGGTATTGCCATGACACTTTTCGAAAAACAAAGTGGTAATGCTGTAACTGACAATTGCAGTAATACTATCGCATACCCTGCGGTAGTTGCAGGTATTAAGGTTAATAAAAACTGTATAAAAGAGCGAGAGCGCTCATGGTTAGAGCGAATCTTTGGTGATTAAGAAAAGGTGTGGTTTGATACCAGGGTAAAAACCGATAAATAAGGAAAACAAGATGAAAAAATGCGTAATGTTATCGATGGATGATTGTTCAGATTATGAAGTATCAGATCATTTACTTGTCGAACCTTTAAATCAATTAGGTTGGCATTGCGATACTATTTCATGGCGAGCGCCTAATGTTAACTGGAATGATTACCAACTAATAATGGTGCGCTCACCATGGGATTATCAACTTGACTGTGATGCTTTTGTAAAAGTATTACAAGAAATTGATGAGTCTAGCGCTCATTTAGATAACCCACTAAAAATTATTAAATGGAATATCAATAAACTCTATTTACGAGAGCTCGAAGCTAAAGGTATTGAAATTGTGCCGACACTTTGGTGTGACGACATCAGCAAAAACGAGATACCTGCTTACTTTAATAAATTGTCGACTAATGAAATTGTGATAAAACCGTGTATCAGCGCTGGAGCATTTGATACATTTCGGCTTTCGCTTCCTAAAGCGCTTGAGCAACAAAGTGAGCTACTCAATAAGTTTCAACAACGAGAGTTCATGGTACAGCCCTTTATGTCGGGCATTATTGAAGAGGGCGAATTCTCGTTATTTTATTTTGATGATCAATTTAGTCATGCCATTTTAAAAACTCCACAAAATGATGATTATCGGGTACAAGAAGAATTTGGTAGTTCAATCATCAAAATAGATCCTGAACAGGCGCTCAAGCAATGCGCAGAAAAAGTATTAAAGGTTATTGATACTTCCCTTTTATATGCAAGAGTAGACTTTGTTCGCACCTCCACCGGTTTTGCACTTATGGAAGCCGAGTTAATAGAACCCTCTTTGTATTTTAATCTCGATGATGAGTCACCACAGCGTTTTGTTAATGCTGTAGAACGGCGCATGAGGCGTTTGGGGTTATAACAACAAGCCATAGAGAACTCTAGTATCAACAATAATTGCTATTTCCCCTATCTATATTGTTGGTCTTTTCATGTCAATAATCTGAATTATTTGCATAACACTCAGTCTTAACCTGCTTTTAATACCTACTGTTCGGCCACCAATATGAGCGAACACATCGTGTTCGCTCATCACCATCACACCTTAAAATCCTTAAATATCAATACGATGCGCTTTGGCACTGTTTGTGCTAACACTATGTTATTACAAATCAGTTACATTTGATCTTCGCAGGACATTTGCGGTGACATACCACAGGAAAACAAATGAGAGATACCTCAGGACAAGATGTTCAAATTGAACAAAGCGGTTTGAAAAAACCACTGGTAATGAAAGCATTGATTGCGGTAGCGCTTATTGCCGCATTTAGTATTTTTGTTTTACCAAAATTTAATAACATGTTTTCTTCTGACTTAACAATAGCAAAAGAGCGTTTACGTTTCGCTATTGTTGAGCAAGGTAACTTACAACGCGATATTGGTGTGCAAGGTAAAATCGTTGCTGCTAATAGCCCAACACTTTATGCCACTGCACCTGGCATTGTCAGCTTATTTATAAAAGCAGGCGATACCGTCGAGAAAGGCCAAATATTAGCAGAAGTTAATAGCCCCCAACTTAATAATCGTTATGCACAAGAGTTAGCCACATTAGAGCAATTAGATCTTGCTGTCGGTCGTCATAAAATTGAAATAAAAACTACTCAGCTTAATGATCAGCAAGCTATTGAAATGTCTGCTGTAAATTTAGAAGCTGCCAGAGTAAATAAAGAGAGAGCTGAAACAAGTATTCAAAACTCATTAATCAGTAAAAAAGAGCATGAAGAAAAAATGGCGGAATTTAAACGTGCGTCTTTATCTCATCAGCACGCCAAGCAAAGTTTTGATTTACAAAAAGAGAGCATGGAATTTGAACTTAAAAGCAAACAATCACAATTGGGCAGACAGCAATATGTGGTTGATGACTTAAAGCGCCAAGTAAGGGAATTAACCTTGTTAGCGCCAACGGCGGGCATTATCGGTAGTGTCAATATTCGTGAAAAAGACAGCGTGCCAGCCAATACCTCACTTATTACGGTCATTGATTTAAGTGCCTTTGAAGTTGAAGTGAACATTCCAGAAAGTTTTGCCGATGATTTAGGTGTGGGTCTTGCTAGCGAAATTAGCTTCAACGGTGAAACTCATCAAGGACAAATTATTGCTATTTCACCTGAAGTGACCAATGGCCAAGTGGTAGGGCGTTTACGTTTTAACGAAGATGTGGTTGCCAATTTACGTCAAAATCAGCGGGTGAGTGCTCGTATATTAATAGAGTCAAAAGAGAACATTTTAAAAATACGTCGTGGCGCATTTGTTGAAAGTGGCGGCGGTCGTATTGTTTATCTTGTTAATAATGATAATGCGATACGTAAAAAAGTGACTTTAGGGGCACGCAGTATTGGAGAAATTGAAGTAGTTTCTGGCTTAAAAGTCGGTGACAAAATAGTGATATCAAGTATTGATATCTTTAATAACCATGAACAAATTTATCTGACTAATTAGGGGAAAAAAAATGTTAAGAATGGAAAATGTCAGCAAGATATACCGTACAGATTTAGTAGAAACACACGCGCTTCGTAAAGTTGACTTACATATTAAAGCCGGTGAATTCGTTTCAGTAACGGGGCCTTCGGGCTCTGGAAAAACAACGTTTTTAAATTTAGCAGGCGCATTAGAAACCTTTGAAGAAGGTGACTACTTTCTTGATGGCCAAAATGTAAAAGGATTAAGTGATGACAAACTTTCAGAAATACGTAACCAAAAGATCGGATTTATTTTCCAAAGCTTTAATCTTCTGCCTGATTTACCCCTCTTTGACAATGTGGATGTTCCTCTACGTTATCGCGGTATGAGTGCAAAAGAGCGTAAAGAGCGTATAGAACACGCTCTTGAAACCGTTGGTTTAGCCTCTCGTATGAAGCATTTACCGACACAACTCTCAGGTGGACAACAACAACGTGTTGCAATTGCCCGAGCTATTGCCGGTGAGCCAAAGTTTTTATTAGCGGATGAGCCAACCGGTAACTTAGACTCATTGATGGCGCAACAAGTGATGGAATTGCTTGAAGACATCAATAGCAAAGGCACCACTATCATTATGGTAACGCATGACGACCAATTAGCACGTCGAGCTCACCGTAATATTCAAATATTCGATGGCCAAGTTAGCGATATTGAAAAAGCCGTTGCTAACGATGTTATTCGCAGCGCATAGGAGCTGAACATGTTTAACTATAATTTACAGCTTGCATTGAAGAGCTTAAAAGATAGACCTGCTCTTACGTTTTTAACGATATTAACCATTGCCATCGGTTTAGGTTTATATACCACGATTAAGACCATGAGTTACCAAGGTGGACAAGTGCCACTGGCACATAAAAGTAAGAATATATTTTTAGTGCAAATGGATAACCGTGAGATCACTGCCGAGGAAGTAACGCATCAATCACGTTTAGTTGATACCACCTATAAAGATACCCTTAATTTATTGGCGATGGAATTGCCAGGCGTTGAACAAACCTTAAATTGGTATACTTATGGCATTTTAAATGTTGAAGATGAAAACATCAATCCGGTAAGAGCAACGGCGAGTGTTACCAGCAGTAACTTTTTTACTATGTTTGAACCGCCTTTTCTTTATGGTAATGGCTGGGACAAAGCAACAGAAAATAATGCTGAAGGTGTTATTGTTATCAGTAAGTTGATGAATGACAAACTTTTTGGTGGTAGAAACAGTGTTGGTGAAAATGTTCGAATAGGAACTAATGTACTTCAAATTATTGGTGTACTCGATGTTTGGCATTTATCTCGGAAGTTTTACGACCGTGGTTTTAGTTCAGGTCGCCCGGATAACTTTTTTATTCCTTATACCTACGCGATAGCTAATGAGTTGCCCCGTATAGCTGGATTTGATTGTTGGCAAGCTGATGCTGATATCGCAAGGAGCTTTCGTAATGAAAATACCCAACGCTTACTTAATTCGGAATGTGCTTGGGTGACTTTTTGGGCAGAAATTCCAGACGAGCAAATAGAAAATTACCAACAACAGCTAAACAACTATATAGAAGGGCAAAAAGCGTTAGGCCGCTTTCCTCGTGAAATTCTGACTTATGTCACTAATCTTGATGATCAATTTTCCTACATTAATGGTCGCAATGATTTTATGAATGTATTTTCAATTATTTCAACCCTATTTTTTGCGGTATGTCTTTTAAATGCTGTTGGAATAATGTTGGCTAAATTTATGCGTAGAACCAAAGAAGTAAGCTTACGCAGAGCTTTAGGTGCGAAGAAGAAAACTATTATTGCCCAGCATATTATTGAGGTGGTTATTATTGGTTTTTTAGGGGGCTTATTAGGAATTTTTGTCGCGTATTTAGGTTTACAGGGGATGATGAATATTCAAATATACTCATCAGACTACACTCGAAGACTTGAAGATTTACAGCCGTTGTTTGCTTTAGATTTTACTATGATAGCTAAGGCCTTCATTACAGGTATCTCATGTACACTTATTGCTAGTATCTACCCTATTTGGCGACTTTGTAATACTCCGCCAGCTAGCCAATTAAAATCACAATAAGGAGAAAAAACATGGATATTAAACCAATTTTTCTTAGCTTAAAACAAAATAAATTTATGACGATTTTAATGATTGTTCAAATCGCATTTACCATGGGGGTATTGAGTAGTTCAGTACTTGTAGCTACAGATACCTTACGAGAATGGGGCATGGATTCAGGTATTCCACACGAAGATATTATTCGTATTTCGCCTGAATTCTTTGATGAAAACCAAGATATTGGTCAAGCCTTAGTGAAAGATATTGAACGTGTTAAACAAATGGCTAATGTCATCAATGTGGCTCCTTCAAATGCTGTGCCTTTTACTGCAGAGAATATGATCAATGTTTATTTAACTGCCGAAGAAGATGCGCAAGAATACAAGACCGTTGTTTTTCATTCGGATGAAAATATCTTTGATGTTTTGCAACTTTCACTTATCGACGGACGAATGTTAACAGCGAGTGACGTTATCAGAGGGGAAGAAGGCACAACCCCAGAAAACGCTTCACAAGTAATGATCAGTCAAGCGATGGCGACAGCCTTGTTTGGTGAACAAGCAGCTGTTGGTCAAACTATTTGGTTAGCTAAAAGCTCAGATCCAGTACAAGTTGTTGGTACTTACAGTAACTTTATGACAGGTGAACGATTAAATGGTAGAGGGAAATCTTATCAATCAATTATTCGTCCACAAGTAAAATGGAGCCAAGCCCGTCAACCTAATTATTTAATTAGGGTCGAGCAAGGTAAAGCCACTGCAATGTTAGAAGATATTATTGATGTTTTCTACCTTGAACGTGGTCGTTATATTAATAGCAGTGAATTATTAAAACGTACCCAAAAGCGGATGTATGATGGTCGTGGTAGTCGTGCTTTAACCATGTTAGTTATCAGTGTTATTTTATTAATAATTACTGGATTAGGTATGACTGGTTTAACGGCTTTTCAAGTGACACAAAAGAGCAAACAAATCGGTACTCGTCGTGCGTTAGGTGCTAAAAAGAGTGATATTATGCGTTATTTCTTAACCGAAAATAGTATTATTACCATCATAGGGTTATTAATTGGTGTGCTAGTTACACTGACCATTACTTTTGAGTTATCTGAGCAAGCTAGTCAAAACTTTATGAACCTTAGTGTATTATTGTTAACAGGTTTAGTCATGTGGTTAGTTAATATTTTAGCGGTATGGTTTCCTGCAAAACGTGCTGCTAATATTGATCCCGCCATAGTTACCCGTAGTTCATAGGTCATTGAGTAAATACCAACTTAAGTAAACAGAGTTTCAACTCATCCGCTTAAGTTGGTAGACTATGCCATCAAATTTAAGGATAAACCCGATCAATGAAAGCTCGAATATTAGTTATTGATGACAACCCAGATATTGCACATGCCCTAAAGGTATTATTTACCATTAATAATATTGATTGTGAGCACCAACTAACGCCTGAGTTAGGATTAGCGGCTTTATCTGAAGAACATTATGACTTAGTGATGCAGGATATGAATTTCACCAAAGATACTACCTCTGGCGAAGAAGGCATTGAGCTATTTAATGAAATTCGCCAACACTTTGATGACTTGCCTATTATTCTAATGACGGCGTGGACCCACCTAGAAACAGCAGTCGATTTGGTGAAATTGGGAGCAAGTGACTACATAGGTAAACCTTGGGACGATGATAAGTTAATTGTCACCGTGAATAACCTGCTAGAACTTGGTGAGTTGCAGCACGCTCAACGTAGCTCTGCAATAAAGCACAATAAACAACGCCAAGCATTAGCTGATAAATACGATTTGTGTGGCTTACGCTTTCAAAGCGATGCAATGTTTAATTTATTACAAATTACCACTCAAATTGCTCATGCTGACGTATCGGTATTAATTACTGGTCCCAATGGCGCGGGTAAAGAAAAAATTGCTGAAATAGTACAGGCTAACTCAAGTTGTAAAACGGGTCCTTTTATCAAAGTAAATGTTGGCGCTTTATCGCCAGAATTAATGGCAGCAGAGCTATTTGGCGCAGAAGCGGGATCATATACCGGTATCACTAAAAGGCGTATTGGTCGTTTTGAATTAGCTGATCAGGGCACTTTGTTTTTAGATGAAATTGGTAATTTATCACTCGACGGTCAAGCAAAACTGTTAAGGGTATTAGAAACCGGCGAGTTTGAACGCATAGGCGGCAGTGAAACGATAAAAGTTAAAGTACGCATTATCAGTGCTACCAATACCGATATTAAAGCGGCAATTATTAAAGGTAGTTTCAGAGAAGATTTATATTATCGACTCAATGTTATTGAGTTGCCATTAACCGCATTAAATCAAAGAAAAGCAGATATTTTACCTTTAGCTGAACTCTTTTTGGCTAATCAATTTCAACTCACCGAAATGGCATCTCAAACCCTCAAACATTATGCTTGGCCTGGCAATATTCGAGAGCTTAAAAATGTTATGCAAAGAGCATCGTTGTTAGCAACAGACAAGCTTATCGATTGTGATGTGCTTGGCATAGAAGTAGATCTACCCAATACCATGATGCAAAAAGGTAATGACGAAGTAACCGAAGGTGAAATTAATGCTGCTCTTGATAATGCCAGTGGTGTGGTTTCGGAAGCGGCAAAACAATTAGGATTAAGTCGCTCTGCTCTTTACCGTCGCATGAAGAAATTTGAGATAACGCTTTAAAAAACTTTAGTAAAAATTTAGAGTATTATTTATCAGTAAAAATTTACTGGTGAACTTTAATGGTACAGCAGTAATGGTAAGGAAATAATGGCAAAAAAATCGTTGTTCAAACGTTTGTTCCTCAGTGTAATGAGTCTTATCTTATTATATGGATTTTTGTTAATTGAGTTATTAGCAGAACATGCTTTTTTCTCCCTTGCCCCGTTAGGTTTAACCTTAAGTGTATTTATTGCATTGCACTTTATTTTTAAGTGGCAATTAGCGCCATTGAGTAAGTCACTTGAAGCAATAGAAAATGGTATTAGTGCCTTTAAGGATAATGACTTTAGTTTAACCATACACAACCAACACTTTATTGAGATCGAGCAATTAGTTACTATCTATAACGACCTGGCTAATACCTTACGTAGTGAACGTATGGAAATTTTTCAACGTGAATTACTGCTTGATACCGTTATTCAAAGTACCCCCGTAGCGTTAGTACTGACTAATAAAAATGGCAGTATTGTTTATAGTAATATCGCGGCAAGACAGTTATTAAAGCAAAATAAAAAAATAGAAGGAGCAAACTACTCAAAACTTCAACACTATTTACCTGCGGCACTGCAAAAAGCAACGGCAGCGCTAACAACAGGATTAATTACCGATAATGACAGTGATCAGTCGGTAATTTATAATGTGGATTGTCGTCAGTTTTTACTCAATGGCCGAGAGCATTTACTGTATTTGTATAAAGATATGACACTTGAAATATCTCGTAAGGAAAGCGATATGTGGAAGCAAGTTATTCGCTTAATTAGCCATGAACTTAATAATTCCCTCGCGCCTATTTCATCTTTAACCCGTTCTGCACAAAAAATTGTTAAACAACCTGAACATCTCCATATGCTTGATGAAGTATTAGAAACTATTGGCAACCGAGCTCACCACTTACATGATTTTATTAGCCAGTATGCAAAGTTTGCTCGACTACCAAAACCTCAGAAAAAAACGGTGAATTTATCTCAATTTTTCAAACAAATTAAAACGCTAACTGATATTACTTGTCATTTTAATGTCATTAGAGAAATTGCTAATTTCGATCCTGGTCAAATTGAACAAGTGGTCATAAACTTAATTAAAAATGCCAAAGAATCTGGCTCAGAGTTGTCAAAAGTAGAGTTCAGTTTAACGCAGCAAGCTAATCTAATAAACTTCATTGTTGTTGACCGAGGAACAGGATTAACAGAGGTTCAACAAAAACAAGCGCTATTACCCTTCTTTACCACTAAACAGACGGGTACTGGCATAGGGTTAGCACTGTGTAATGAAATTGTCAGTGGTCACGAAGCTAAATTACGTTTGGTTAATCGTGATGGTGGCGGTTTGTCTGTGAGTTTCAGTTTAGATTTGACAAAATAATGATGGGGCGTGCAGTAGGTTTAGCGATAATATTATTTTATCGCTAAACCTACTACTGAATTATCGCTAAGTTATCTCTATACAGGCTTTAATGTTTATTTAACTAATCTTAGACCATCTTTACCAATGGTTATCAGCCCTTTTTTCATCAAGTTACCTGCAGTTGATTTAAACGTTTTTTTACTTACGCCTAGTATACGTTGAATCATTTCTGGTGCACTTTTATCATGTAACGGAAGGAAACCATCGTTATCCGTTATTTGAGCTAATAACTTTTCACTAAAGTCCATTACTTTACGTTCACCAGTACGAGTGAGTGATAAATCTATCCGTTCATCACCACGGATTTGTTTGATGTAACCGGTGATTTTTTTACCTATACGTAATGGTTGGAATATCTCATTGTCGTACAACAATCCCCAGTGTTGATTGTTAATAATCGCTTTAAAACCTAAATCAGTTTTATTGCCAATAATTAATTCAACTTTGTCACCCTTATTATATTCAGCCGGCCAGATATCAATAAATTTATCTAGTTTACTTGAGGCAACTAATCGCTCGGTAGTTAAATCGAGAAATATTCTAACCAGGTAGTATTTACCTTCTTCCATGGCGGTGTGTTGTTGATTAAAAGGCACTAATAAATCTTTAGGCAATCCCCAGTCTAAAAATGCACCCATTTTATTGGTTTGTATAACTTTAAGTGAAACAAACTCACCTACTTGGCCTAGTGGTGTTGTCGTGGTGGCAATAACACGCTCAGCGGAGTCAACGTATAAAAAAATGGTTAACTTATCGTTAACTTTACAGTTCTCTGGCACTTGGCGATTAGGCAATAAAACCTCACCTAATTCGCCAGCGTTTAAATACGCGCCAGTGTCGGTAATTGCGATAACTTCAAGAGTGTTAAATTTGCCAATGTCTGCCATAGGAATTGTTGCCGTAGAAATGAAATAGGTAATATAGCCGCTATTGTAACCTAACTAGAACTGGGTGTAGAGTCTATTTTAACTTGAATGTATTCGCCGTGATTCAAGTGAAGTAAGTCGGCAATCTTCCGTATAATGTGTTCTTCAATGCTTGCTAGTTCGCCATCGGCATAAGCTATTTTCCATAAAAGTGCGACAATGTTCATGCGTTGTTCTAGGGTATAATGTTGATTAACTTTGCTGGTAAATTGATAAAAATCAGTGGCACTTTCACTTAATTGAATGGCAGACGTTAATATTTCTGATACTTCCTGGTCAGATAAACAAAAAGTGTGTTTCATTACTTCGGATAATTTATCTTGTTCTTCATTACTTAGTTCACCGTCTGCACGCATGACTTCACATAATAAAACCGCACAAGCTAGCTCTAAAGAAAGTGGCTCATTTTCTTGTTGTTGGCTGTCAATGGCGAGTGATTTGAAAAATAGGGATAATCTAGAAAGCATAATATCTCAAAGCTGATGAATACTTGATAAGATATTATGCTTTTAAACACTCATTACAATAGAGGATTTAATAAAAATTGTTGCTGAGTGTTAATGCTTGGTAATTGAGATGTCAGCTAAAAACGGTAACGAACACCGATAGCAGCAGCTGCGCTAAAATTAGTATCGCTGTTTTTACCGTGATCAAAGTCTAGTTCTGGGTGAACTTGAAAATAAGCATCCCATTTAGCATTAAACGCCATGTTCAAACCTAAAGGTAGGCGAACACCACCGCCGTTATCCCAGCCAAGAAAAGCACCGCCACCGATATACCAGTTTAGCGGGATGTCTTCACCAAAAGAGCCTCTTTTGAAGATATAGTCGGCTGCTATACCGTCATCACCAACGAAGGCGTTAATATTGTCAAATTGCCCTGTTACACCAAAACCTTGGTCAAAGCCGAGACCTATTTTTACTGCCGCAGTTGAATAAGTTGAAATTAAAGCTGAAACAGCAATTATTGTCAGTAACACTTTTTTCATCAGTTAAACCATTAAATAGAGTAATTATGGCGAGCGATAATACAGATTTTTGTCCGGAGGTGCATTTTTTATTACTTGCAATTGGGTGAATAAACCAACAGGTGATATACTATGGAAAAAATTGATGAAAGATACCTTTGACCAAAAACGATCCCCACGCAAAACGCGAAGCACAAAAATACGAAAAACCTGTCGCTAGTCGCGAATACTTGTTAGAAATTTTACAAAAATCTGACATGCCACTAACCTTTAACGCTTTCTGTAAAATACTAAATTACAGCGAAGAGTATCAGCTTATTGGTGTTAAAAGACGCCTTCGTGCGATGGAGAATAGTGGCCAGCTTATTTTTAATAAATTTAAGCAATACGCTATCCCTGCTAAAAATAGTAAATTAACAGGAAAGGTGATCGGCCACCGCGATGGCTTTGGTTTTTTTGCGCCAGACTCCCCTGCTGATGAAAAGTCATCTTTGCCAACTAAAAAAGGTAAAGACTATTATATTTCATCTCATGAAATGCAGCGGGTATTTCATGGCGACATCGTTGAGGCCATTTTAGTTGATCGCACCGATAGAAAAGGTCGAAAAGAAATTAAAATTCTTGAGGTTATCGAGCCAAGAAAAGCCGGTATTGTTGGTCGTTATTATGTTGACCATCATATTTGCATGGTAATGCCTGATGATGCACGGATTAAACAAGAAATACTGATAGACCCAGAACAACGCTTAGGTGCTCGTCACGGGCAGATGGTTGTTGTTGATATTATTAAACGGCCCACTAAACGTACCAATGCCGTAGCAAAAATCATTGAAGTATTGGGCGATCATATGGCGCCGGGTATGGAAATAGATATAGCTCTGCGTGAACATGACTTACCTCATCAGTTCACGCCAGAGTTACTGAGCGAAGTGGCAACCTTATCCGATGAGGTTGAAGAAAGTGCTAAACAAGACCGCGTAGATCTGCGTCATTTACCGCTAGTGACTATTGATGGTGAAGACGCCCGAGATTTTGACGATGCGGTGTACTGTGAGCCTAAAAAAAGTGGCGGCTGGCGTTTATGGGTAGCCATTGCCGATGTTAGCTATTATGTTCGGGGTGATACTGCCTTAGATAACGAAGCAATTGAACGAGGAAATTCAGTTTATTTCCCTAGCCAAGTTATTCCAATGTTACCTGAAAAGTTATCTAACGGTTTATGCTCATTAAACCCTGATGTTGACCGTTTATGCATGGTTTGTGAAATGACAATAAGTGCAGCGGGTAAACTGTCGGGTTCAAAGTTTTATGCGGCAACTATGCGCTCAAAGGCACGTTTTACCTATACTAAAGTGGCTGCCATTTTAGAGGGTGATGAAGAGTTGCAAAAGCAATACCAGTCTCTGGTGCCAGATCTTGAAAACCTCAATCAACTGTACTTAGCGCTATCTACCGCAAGAAATAGTCGAGGCGCTATTGCTTTTGAGACCGAAGAATCTCGTTTTATCTTTAACGAAGACCGTAAAATTGAAACCATTGAACCTTTAGTTCGCAATGATGCCCATAAAATCATCGAAGAATGTATGATTTTAGCCAATGTCGCTACCGCTAAGTTTATTGAAAAACATAATAAACCGGGGCTTTTTCGGGTGCATGATAAGCCTAGTGAAGATAAATATAATAACTTTATCAGCTACCTTACTGAGCTAGGCATTAACTTACCTTTTAATAAAGGTAAGAAAGACAAAGAAGATAAAAGTGAGCCAAAACCATCTGATTATGGTTATATTCTTGATGCGGTTGCCGGTCGCCCTGATCAAGAGTTAATTCAAACCATGCTATTACGCTCAATGCGCCAAGCGGTGTATCAAAGTGATAATTTAGGTCATTTTGGTTTAGCCCTTGAGTCATATGCTCATTTTACTTCACCTATTCGCCGTTATCCTGATTTGGTCGTGCATCGGGTAATCAAAGAAATTTTGTATCAGCAAGAAATTAAACACGCTAGTGAAAAAGTGGGCACTGCAAATGACGGTCATTTTGACTATCCAATAGCGACTGTTATTGAACTCGGAGAGCATTGCTCTCTTACCGAACGCCGTGCAGATGAAGCAACTAGAGACGTTGCCGATTGGCTTAAATGTGAATTTATGCAAGACCATGTTGGTGATACCTTTAAAGGTGTTATTTCAACGGTCACTAATTTTGGTTTATTTGTTCGCTTGTCTAAATTACATATCGAAGGCTTGGTTCACATTACTTCTTTGGGTCGAGACTTTTATCATTATGACGATGTTCGCATGTGCCTAACAGGTGAACATACTGGCGCAAAGTTCCGTGTTGGCGATGTTGTTGAAGTGAAAGTGGCTGCGGTAAACCTTGATGATAAAAAAATAGATTTATCACTCGCGGGTGAAAAAGCAGTGCTTGAACACGCCAAACCTTTAAACGCAAAAAAATCTAAAAATAAAGGCAAAGGTAAAAACAAAGCGAAGGGCAATCAAGAAGAAGGTCAATCCTTAGAAAGTAAAAAACCTTCAGCCAAGAAAAAGAAAAAATCAGCAAAAGAAAAAAATAAAGCTTCTGCAGCTGAGAAACCGAAAGCGGCTAAAAGAAAAGCACGTAAAAAACGACCGGGTAAAAATGCGCGAAAATCAGTTAAAGATTAAAACGCTTTAACGACTAAAAACTAATTAAACAGACTCGCCAATAAATTATATTGGAGAGGAAAAATGAAAATATAACAGTTGAGAAATCATGGCAAAAAATGATGAAGTAGTATTTGGTATTCACGCCGTTACTGCATTAATGGAAAGTGCGCCGGAGCGTTTTATTGAGTTGTGGCTTTTAAAAGGGCGTGATGATGAAAGGTTAAAGCCAATTATAAACTTATCACAAAAATACGGTATTTCAGTACAAGTTGCCCAACGAAAAGTCTTAGATGAAAAAAGTGACGGTGAGCAGCATCAAGGTATTGTTGCTCGCGTGCAAGCGGGTAAAACCTTTAATGAAAATGATCTAGAAGATATTATCACTCGTACAACGGCTAAGGGTGAACAGCCATTCTTTTTGATTCTTGATGGGGTAACAGATCCGCATAATTTAGGTGCTTGTTTACGTAATGCTGACTCGGCAGGTGTGCAAGCGATTATAGTTCCTAAGGATAATGCTGCACGTTTAACCGGAACGGTGAGAAAAGTGGCAGTTGGTGCGGCAGAATATGTTCCCTTAGTGCAAGTGACGAATCTGTCACGTACTATGAAGGCACTGCAAGATAAAGGTATTTGGATTATTGGCACGGCTGGTGAAACCGATACTTGTCTTTATGACGTTAAATTATCTGGCCCAATGGCATTAGTTATGGGAGCAGAAGGTAAAGGCATGCGCCGTTTGACACGTGAAAATTGTGACCAATTAGTTAAACTGCCAATGGCAGGTAGAGTTTCAAGCTTAAATGTTTCTGTTGCTACAGGTATATGCTTGTTTGAAATTGTTCGCCAACGATTAGCTTAATCAATTTAGCTTAGTTGTCTAAAAGTAAAAAGTAAAAATGTAATAACCCCAAATGGAAAAATAATAAGGATAGGAAACCATGAAAAAAACTTTAATCGCTCTTGGTATTGTTGTTGGAGCTGCGCTGGTTTTACCAAAAATTGTTGGCTCAATAGTTGAAACAGAACATCAAGCAATGTTAGCCGATATGTCTGACAATGATACTGTATCAGTTACTTCTAAAAGTTTTACCGCTAACTGGTTTGGTGGTAGTGCGGTAACCGAGATGACGGTGCACTTACAAGATGTACAAATGCCAGATGTAACTTTTAAAATAGAAGAACAACTTTTATTTGGTCCAGTTATTTTTGCTGACGACGGTTTACATTTTGCGCTAAGCCATTCAACAGCGACGATTAATTTTAAAGAGTTAGGTTTAGATGAAGAAATTGTTGACTTCATTAACGATAAAATAAAAATTACCGGTTTATTAACATTTTCTAAAGATGTCGTTTCACGTATAGATATTGCAGAAATGTCGAAAGAAGTTGATGGTAATAATATTGTCTTTCATGCGGCTTCAGGTGAAATCAGTATCGCTAATAAAACTCATCTTACTGGTGACTTTAAATGGGGCGGTATGGAAGTAAACAGCAGTGATGCTCACGTGGTTGTTGGTCCTGTTACTATGGATATTGACCAAGAAGTTATTCGTGGTGATTATTATTCCGGTGATGCGATTTCAATAGGTGATGCAAACTTTGTTATGTCATCTTTGAAAATTAATGATGAAACGGGTAATGAAGTGGTTAACGTTAAGAACGTTCTTATGAATGCTGTCAGCTCAGTGAATGATGATTTAATGAAAGTTAACTTCACCTACCATATCGATGAAATTAACTCGATGGGCCAACGCTTTGAACATGCGAATCTTTCGTTTGTTTTTGATAACCTTGATGTCGATGTCATGACTGAACTTAATACGGCATTTACTGAATTATCAACTGCTGGTTCAGATGATGCTTTTTCAGAACAAAACATTCAAAAGTTAACGGTAATTGGCGCTAAGCTTTTAGAAAAAAATCCAATCATTAAAATTACTGATTTGAGTGTAGAAACTCCTGAAGGTAAAGTCGTTTCAGATTTACAAGTGAGTATGGACAAAGACAAGTTTGATGCTGCTAATTTTATGACCGCAATGATGGCATTAAAAGCTAAAGCTAAAGCGAATGCACCTGAAGCATTATTCGCAAAATTTGGCTTAACACCAATGATTGATATGTATGTTGAACAAGGTTTTTTAGTCAGAGCAGATGACAAACTGTCTTTTGATGTAAGCTTTTCGCAAGGTCAGCTACAAGTTAACGGTAAAATTATTCCATTATAATCAATTGTTTATATTGTAAATTTATAGACAATTATCGTTAAAGAATTTAAAACCATTACTGATATCAGTAGTGGTTTTTTTTATCTCTGAGAAAGTGATTGTTATTAATTTTGACACACTTTGTTACCTCTGTAATGTTTTGTAAACCCGCTAGCAAGTTATTGTAAAATTGTACTAAAATAGGGAGAGTATTCATTATCTAAAGGTTTTTAGTTTATGGCGAAAAGCCTTAAAACACTTTGCATTACATCACTTTCTTTTTTACTGTTTTCATGTAGTGGAATCTATGAAGTCGATGAAAGTTTGCAAAAATCCCACGCTCCTAAACAGTGGTCTTCAGATCTATTAACGACAAATATTAAAGAAGATTGGTTTGAACAATTAAAAAATGAACAAGTTCATCAATTGGTTGCTCTCGCTCTTAGTAATAATTTTCAGTTAATACAGCAATCACTGGCTATTGAAATTCAACAACAGCAATTAACTATTGCCGGTAGTGCTTTGTGGCCATCCCTTGATATGTCACTAAGAGGCAGTCGCCAAAAAACAGTTGATGCTGATAATACCGCCAATTATGGTAATAGTGTCTCTCTTGGTTTGAATTTACAGTATGAACTTGACCTTTGGGGCAAGCTTTCTGATGCTGAGCGTCAAGCAAACTTAGAGTTAATGGCGCAGCAAGCGACTTTTGAACAAGCCAAGCAACAATTAGTCGCTGATGTAATTACCGCATGGTTTAGTGTTATAGAAGCAAATCAGTTGGTAGCGCTTTATCAACAACGTTCTGATAATACTCAGCAAAATTTATTGATCATTGAGTCAGGTTATCAGCAAGGACTCAATAGTGCTTTGGATGTTTATCTTACCCGTAATGAAGTTAATACTGAATTATCAAGAACCTCAGATCAGCAAGCAAAAAAAATATTAGCGATTCGTCAGCTTGAGCAACTTTTAGGGCAATATCCTGAAGGAAAACTATTTGTTGAAGCAGATTTACCTTTGCTCAGTTCAGAAATTCCATTAGGTTTACCCACAGATTTAGTATCACGAAAACCAGAGTTGCTGGCAAGTTGGTATCAGCTGTTGGCCAAAGATGCATCCTTGGCTTACGCCCACAAACAACGATTCCCTAGTGTTAGTATTACCGCTTCATTAAGCAATAATGAGCAGGATATTTCTGATTTATTATCAGCATCTTCTTTAGGTTGGTCGTTGTTAGGTAGTATCGCCATGCCGCTTTTTAATGCCGGTAAACTTGAAGCTAACGAAGAAAAAGCTCGTTTAGTTTTAAAACAAACTGAACAAGGCTACTTATCTACACTTTATGACGCATTTGCTGATGTTGAAAACTCAGTGACTCTTGAGTCAAGCTTAAAAGAGCGTTATCAAATGATGATTAAAGCGAAAGAGAATGCTATCGCGGCAGAAACTCTTTCATTTGAGCAATATCAAAGTGGCTTGGTAGAATATACCACGGTATTAGATGCGCAAAGCCGATCATACGATGCTCAAAGCACAGTAATTCAAATTAAAAATCAATTAATCGTTAACCGAATTAACCTTCATATTGCCTTAGGGGGCGACTTTGCTCGCTCAACAAATACAGCAGCACTACCTCAGCATGAACCGGGTAAGGAATAAATTAAGTTATGACAAATACAAGTAATCATTCTATGAAGCAATCAAAATTGAAGAAAACCCTCGTACCGATAGTGATACTAATCGCAACCGTTGTTATTGCCCAAATTATTATCAAAAACCCTCCCAAAAGTAATCGAGGTAAAGGCGCAGAACCCGCTCAAATTACTGTTGAAACAAAAGTTTTAGTTGCTCAAAACTATCAGGTAATACTGAATAGTTTTGGCACCGTTAAACCTCGCACTAACAGTATGTTAGTCGCTCAGGTTTCTGGCGAAATTAATGAAGTCAGCCGAGAGTTCAGAGATGGTGGTTTTTTTGAAAAAGGTGATGTATTAGTACAACTTGATGATAGAGACCATCGCGCTGAAGTTAAAATAAACCAGTCCAGTCTTCTA
Source organism: Colwellia sp. (assembly GCA_022969175.1). Lineage (GTDB taxonomy): Bacteria > Pseudomonadota > Gammaproteobacteria > Enterobacterales > Alteromonadaceae > JALJPB01. The sequence goes on from JALJPB010000001.1 coordinate 58,517, forward strand.
GCCGCAAAGCAAGTTTTATTAGAAGAGCAAGCTCGCGCAGAACGGGCATTAGTTGATTGGCAGCGGCTAGGTAATGGCGCCGAACCAAGTGCTTTGGTATTACGTAAACCTCAATTGGCTTCTGCCCAAGCTCAAGTATCATCCGCACAAGCTAAATTAGAAAAAGCACTATTATTGTTAGAGCGTACTAAAGTTACTGCACCTTATGCAGGACGAATTTTGAAAAAATATGTCGATTTAGGACGTGTTGTAGTTAATAACACCCAATTAGCTGATATTTACGCAATTGATTATGTGGAAATTAGACTGCCAATAAATAATAAAGATCTCAGTTTTATGATCTTACCTGAGCAGTATCGTCATGCTGATAACAAAGTGGTGGGCTCGTCGGTAACCTTAACGTCAAATTTAATCGGTAAGCAACATTGGCAGGGGAAAATAGTACGTACTGAAGGCGCAATTGATGAAAAGTCTCAGCAACTCTATATCGTCGCGCAAATTGATGATCCCTATGACTTGGGTAGTAATCAAGTCGCACCCATTAAAATTGGTCAGTATGTCAATGCTAGTATTGTCGGTAAAACCATTGAACAGGCATTAGTTATTCCCAACAGTGCAATATATCAAGGCAGCTATGTTTATCTTGTTGAACACTTTGATGGTAAAACGATATTAAAAAGAAAAGAGATTAGTATTTTGTGGCAAAACCGAGATGATGCCGTGATAGAAAGCGGTTTAGCTTTTGGCGACAGTTTAGTCTTAACGCCACTGGGGCAGGTTAGCTCAGGCACGCCTGTTAAGGTCTCTGGTGATGACCCTGTTAACAATAAAAGATCAGATAAAAAAGGTAGAAGACCTGAGGGTTTAGATAAAAGTAAAAGAAGAAAAAATAACAAAAAAGCCAATAGCACAGTTAATACGGGGACTACTCAATGATAGCTTGGTTTGTTCGCAACAGTGTTGCTGCTAATTTATTGATGATGACCATTTTATTTGTTGGTTTGTTTAGTTTGTCTTCAAGAATTCCATTAGAAGTATTTCCATCGTTTGCCATGGATAGAATAAACGTTAATGTCTCGTTGCGTGGTTCCACTCCTGAAGATGTTGAACAAGGGGTTGCTATTCGTATTGAAGAAGCTATTCAAGATTTAGAGGGCATAGAGCAAATTTCGTCTCGCTCATCAGAGGGCTCTGCTTCGGTGAGTATAGACATTGATTCGTCTTATGATGCCAGAGAAATGCTCGCGGATATTAAAGCACGGGTAGACTCGATTAATACCTTTCCGGTCGATGCTGAAAAGCCGATTGTTTCTCTTGCAGAGCGTAAACGTGAAGTCATAGCGGTAACTGTGGCGAGTATTTATGGCGAAAAAGAAATTAGAGAGTTTGCTGAACAAACTCGTGATGATTTATTACAAATTCCCGGAGTAACTCAGTTAGAACTCAGTGGTGTACGTAACTACGAGATTGCCATTGAAATATCCCAAGATAAAATGCGTCAATACGGCTTAAGCATTAATCAAGTCAGTAACGCGATTGGTAATTCCAGTAGTGATGTCTCAGCGGGTAACATTAAAACCCAAGGTGGCGATATTTTAATTCGCTCTAAAGGCCAAGCCTACCGAAAAGATGAATTTGCTCGTATTGCCATTAAAACCAATGCAGACGGCTCAATATTAACCTTAAGTGATATTGCAGTGATAAGTGATGATTTTGAAGAAACCCCAGTAAGAACGCGTTTTAATGGCAAAAGTGCTGCTTTTATTGATGTTTATCGCATTGGTCAACAAAGTGCCATTGATGTTGCCGATAAAGTTAAAGCTTACATAGAAAGTCGTCAGGAAAGCTTGCCTTATGGTTATGAGTTAAGTTATTGGGATGACGACTCTCAAATTGTTAAAGCACGTATATCCACACTAACCACTAATGCAATGCAGGGCTTGATTTTAGTTTTTGCTTTGTTATCGATGTTTTTACGTCCATCTATTGCTATTTGGGTTTGTATTGGCATTCCAGTTTCATTTATGGGCGCGTTTATTGTGATGCCTTTTATGGGCGTTACTTTAAATGTAATGAGTCTATTCGCCTTTATCTTAGTGCTCGGGATTGTTGTTGATGATGCCATTGTTACTGGTGAGAATATTTATACTCATTTGCAAAAAGCAGAGTCCGGTGAACATGCCGCAATTAAAGGTACCCAAGAAGTTGCTACACCAGTGACCTTTGGTATTCTAACTACCGTTGCAGCGTTTCTTCCGCTTGCCTTTATTGAAGGCGCTCGCGGGGCATTATTTGCTCAAATTCCCGTAGTCGTTATCCCTGTGTTAATTTTCTCTTTAATCGAGTCTAAGTTTGTTTTACCTTCGCATTTAAAACATATTAAATTACGTCATCAAAAAAAAGGGCCGAGTAAATTTGAAAAATTTCAGCATAAATTTGCCGATGGCTTTGAACAAGTGATTTTAAAGTATTACCAACCATTACTTGCACTAGCACTTAAACATAAACTGACCACCTTAAGTTTATTTATCGGTGTCTTTATTGTCATTGCCTCTATGATTATGAGTGGCTGGACAAAGTTTATTTTCTTCCCTCGTATTCCCAGTGAAACTGTTCGAGCAAGTATCACCATGCCAGTAGGAACACCGTTTGACGTCACTAATAGTTTTGTTATTGATATGGCAGATAAAGCGCAAATACTTCAAGACAAATACCGAGATAGTGAAACGGGTGAAAGTGTTATTTTAAATGTTTTAGCCACTACGGGAGGGCGGGGCGGTGTTTCTCACTCAGGTAATGTGCGCTTTGAAATTACTCCACCTGAGCAACGAGAGTTAAGCATTACGTCTCGGGAATTAGTTCGTGAGTGGCGACAAATGATCGGCGTTATACCTGGTGCTGAAAGTGTGACTTTTAGAGCTGAATTGGGCCGTTCTTCAGATCCTATTAATGTGCAGTTAACGGCTAGTTCATTAGTGACCTTAAAAGAAGTGGCGAATAAAGTGAAAGAGCGCTTAAGTACTTACCCAACGGTATTTGAAATCGCCGATAGTTTATCTGACGGTAAAGAAGAATTACGCATTGAGTTAACTCAACAAGGTAAGGCGCTAGGATTGACCAGAGTTGACATTTCCAGACAAGTCCGTAGTGCATTTTTTGGCGCTGAAGTTCAGCGTATTCAAAGAGGTCGGGATGATGTTCGAGTCATGGTACGTCTTCCTAAAGATGAGCGAAGTGCGATTGCTGATTTAGAGAATATACTTATTTCAACACCACTTGGCGGTAATGTGCCGTTATCTCATGTAGCCATATTGATTCCAGATCAAAGTCCTGCAACTATTAGGCGTATTGATTTATATCGTACCGTTAATGTGACAGCCGATGTTGAAAAATCGAATACCAACATGACAATTTTACAAGCGGATTTAAAAACCTATCTAGATGAGTTAATAACTCACTACCCTGGGGTGAATCATTCATTAGAAGGTGAAGCGAAAGAACAGCGAGAATCTTTTAGCTCACTAGGCTGGGCATTGGTTTTTGTCTTTTTCATTATCTATGCGTTATTAGCTATTCCATTTAAGTCGTATTTGCAGCCGTTAATTGTCATGAGTGTCATTCCTTTTGGCATGATCGGCGCAGTAATGGGACATTGGGTTATGGGCATGGAACTTACCATTATGAGTTTATTAGGCATGCTAGCACTAGTGGGTGTGGTGGTTAATGACTCATTAGTATTGGTTGATTTTATCAATAAAAAACGAGAGCAAACTAATGATGTAATGAACGCGGTGTTGATAGCCGGTGCTTCACGTTTTAGACCGGTAATGTTAACCAGTTTAACGACCTTTATTGGCTTGATGCCGTTATTGTTTGAGAAATCTACTCAGGCACAGTTTTTAATTCCTATGGCAGTATCACTAGGGTTTGGGATTTTATTTGCTACTTTTATAACGCTGTTGCTGATTCCTGTTAATTATATGTTGGTGGAGAGGTTTAAAGAGAAGTTTGCATAATTTTTGACTGGTGCTAATTAAGTTCATTTTTGTTTGTTGTGATTTTATTTCTGTTATTTATCACCAGTAAGTTTAACAAACTCTTGTCCCTTCTCAGCAACGGAGATTGGATTTAGAGTAGTGCTATGTTTATCGGAGCGTGACTGCATGGATGCAGGAAGTAGAGTAACGCAGGAGCAGTTACCGAAATGGTGTAGACTGCCGTGTGAATGGACGACTTTCGGCAGGTATGAACATTGTGCCACTCTTGATTAAAGGAAATTCAATTGTAGTGTTTGCTGAGCAGGGCGCTCTGGGGATTGGAAAGGGGAGCGGAGCGTTCGTTCCCCTTTCTGTGTCGTCGCCACCGCGACATCCAGATGTTCAAACAATGAAAAGTTTATTGTTATCTTCAAAAAGAATCCAAGATTTTTGTATATATTTAAAATCTCTAAATCTCTAAATCTCTAAATCTCTAAATCTCTAAATTTGTAATTTGTATCCTCTACAGCTGTCGGGGTGCCGACGACACCCAAAGAGGGTTAAGCGACGAACCCTCTCTGGACTCACCCGTCGCTGCTGCATTAAACGTATTTCCTCCATGCTGCCCAATATTCTTCAACGTACCAGCGCTGATGGCACATCCGTGTGCCAACAGCGCTTTCACTGGCATCCATGCCAGAGATACGTGAATATAGCTCATCATTCCGGCGTTTAATGGAGCAGACTTGATGTGTGATTTTCCTGCTGTGATTTAAACTCACATCTTTATTGTTGTTAGTTATCGAGACTAGAACTGCAAACGCCTATCCCTTCTCAGCAATGGAGGCTGAATTTAGAATAGTGATAAGTTTATCGGAGCGTGACTGCATGGATGCAGGAAGTAGAGTAACGCAGGAGCAGTTACCGAAATGGCGTAGATTGCCGTGTGAAGGGACGATTTTCGGCAAGTATAAACATTGCACCTAAATTTAGTCGGAGTGTTTTGCTGTGCCGTCGCCACCGCGACGCATGCGTTTAACAAACACTTAAGGTTATTGAGACATCTAAAGAAGTTAATATTGTTTTTTATATTAATTTATAAATTTGGAATTTGTATCCTCTACAGCTGTCGGGGTGCCGACGACACCCAGAAGGAGGCTGCCGCCGACCTCCCTCTGGACTCCCTCGGCGCTGCTGCATTAAACGTATTTCCTCCATGCTGTCCAATATTCCAACGTACCAGCGCTGAATGTACTACTCTCCTTGCCATCCATGCCAGTTATACGTTAATGTTGGTCATCATACTGGCTCTTAATGGAGCATATATGGTGCTTACTTTTCTTATGGTTTTTCACTTTTTAGCAATGATATAAGAGGCTAATGATTCTATTGTAGATACTAGTTCTTTAGTTTAAAACGGCACTTTGGAGTCTTAAACGGTTATTGAGTTTTGTGAAATTATGCTCATAGTTAGGGTGATAAACGAAATTTTTTTGCTAGCTTGTGATGAAGCTAACAGCTTATACCTGCCATTGACCTTCCAACAGTTGATGTTAATTGTGAGCCTATTATCGTTAACTGAATTCGAGATTAATGGTCTCTTTGGCTATATCGACTTTCGTTGATAGCGAATGAATACGCCGTTGGTTAGAGTTTTATATTTTTTCTTACCACTTTTGATGTTAATTTTACCGATATAGAACTATTAGTCTCATATATTAAATAAGTAGCTTGAATACTTAGTGATAGCGACTCAGGTCATACAAAACCATCTGATTGATAAGCGATCTTGAGTCAGGTTATTTTACAGTGTTACTTAATTAATATTCGACTTGACAGGCATCATGTTGAAATCGTTTGGTATTTTGTTTTTGGTATGTTTATTGCTTTAAAGTATTTATATTAACAAATTACTATTTTAGTTATTACCTACCAAATTTAATGGTAGGAATTAAAAAGGAATAAGCAATGAAAAATAAATTTTTGAATATTAGTTTAGTCGCAATGACTCTTTCTTTAAGCAGTTTAATAAATATTGCTAATGCAGGCTTGATCACCTTTAGTGACCGAACCGCTTTTGAACTTGCACTTGGCACTAGTCAAACTGAAGACTTTGACTCTTTTGTAGCGGACACCTCATTTCATCCAAGTTCAATCGACTTAGATGACTTTTCTATTGTTGTTACTGGCAACGATGTAAGAGCAAATTACAACATAATAGATGCACCAGCTTTGGTTTCAAGTGAGTCAGATGTTAATGGTAGTGCACATATGAGAGTGTTTACTAATATTAATAAAGATTTACTATTCACGTTTGACTATCCTACTTTTGGCTTTGGAGTAGATATAGCATCTTTGAATGATGGTAATAGAACACGCATCCTAATTGATGGAGTTGATGCTATTTTAGCGATAAATCCAGGAGACTTTTTTGGAGTCATATCAACTGAAGCTTTCACATCCGTTACATTTCAAGGTATTATAAATGATGTGTATGGTATTGATAACGTGACTTATTCTGGTGTCCAAGTCCCTGAGCCATCTACACTTGCTATTTTTGCCTTAGGAATGATTGGCTTAGTATCACGTCGATTTAAGAAACAATCTTAATGTAGTTCTTTAATATTCGATTCTAGAAAGCATCAATTGTCATGATTGGTGCTTTTTTGTATATGGTGGTTGGTAAAAGTAAAAAGATAGGTACCTGTTCTTCTATTTTTAGAGAATTTCGCCATAAAATAATAACATAGGATACTCAATCCTTTGTTATGCCATGTGAATAGATATTCTGACGGTTACCACTAAACAACTAATACTAATTGAGTCTAATTCTTATTTTTAAGTCAAATAGATCCTATCGACTATAGTTAGTGACTTAGTTGTCTATTAGGATAAAGGCAGTATTATTTTTGCTAAACGTTGTACTTGCTCATCTTGACATTCAGTTCACAGTAAGCTCAAGCAACTCTTAATATTTCTCAGCAAATATACTGAATTCAGAATAGTGTGATGTTTATTGAAGCAATACTGCATCCATTTTGTTGCCTCGGAGTCGCTGCAAGAAATTTACTTCCTCTACGCGGCCCAATATTATCGACGTTCCAGCGCTGAACGTACTACACTCCTTGCCATCCAAGGCATCGCGCTTCACTGTTCATTCTGAACATAATCCAGCACTACAGCACTACAGCGCTTTCACTGGCATTCATGCCAATTATACGTGAATATTGGTCATCATTCCGGCGTTTAATGGAGCAGACTTGATGTGTGATTTTCCTGCTGTGATTTAAACTCACATCTTTATTGTT
>JALJPB010000001.1:65901-121581 GCA_022969175.1 Colwellia sp.
GCAGACTGCCGTGTGAAAGGACGATTTTCGGCAGGTATAAACCTCTCACCTAAATTGAGTTGGAGTGTTTGCTGTGCAGGGCGCTCTGGGGATTGGAAAGGGGAGCGGAGCGTTCGTTCCCCTTTCCGTGTCGTCGCCACCGCGACGCCAAACTGACGAATATGCTCTTAACGCTAATAGTTATCACCACTAGATCAACAAACACCTAACCCCTTCTCAGCAACGTAAACTGAATTTAGAGTAGTGCGATGTTTATCGAAGCGTGACTGCATGGATGCAGGAAGTAGAGTAACGCAGGAGCAGTTACCGAGATGGCGAAGACTGCCGTGTGAAAGGATGATTTTCGGCAGGAATAAACCTCTCACGCTTATGTTAAAGGAAAGTAAGTTGGAGTGTTCTGCTGAGCAGGGCGCTCTGGGGATTGGAAAGGGGAGCGGAGCGTTCGTTCCCCTTTCTGTGCTGTCGCCACCGCGACGCCAAACAGATCAATAAATTCGAACAGCTCGTAGTCATCACTGCCAATGCAGCTAATGTAAACAATCCATAGTAGCGACATTGAGTAATGTTCAATGTCGCTAATAATTAACTTTTATTCAGCAGAAGCTTTGGTCTCTACTGCTATAAGCTTAGCGACTCTCTCTTTGTTTGTTGCAAACATCGCTTTATTAGCATCATTTGGTTCGGCTAATTCTAATGCTTTGGCATAATTTTTATGGGCCTTGTTTAGTTCGCCATTGTTCTCTTGTGCATCCGCCAAGCTGTCATAAACATTGGCTGAATTTGGATACATTTTTACGTTATAAGCAAATACTTCTATCGCCTTATCTAAGTTCTTATCGCCTAATGCGTTGTAACCTAAATTATTAATTATTCCTTCAGGTATCTGTACATCAAAACCAAATTTGGTTCCAATTTTTGTATAATGTACTTGAACCGCCTCAAGCCCTTGGGTGAATGTATCACGTGGCATATGCCAGCCATCCCAAACTTGTTTTAAGCCAAAATACTGGCTACGTAATACGGTTGAGCCATGATCTTCATCATCAAATTCTTGGTTGGCAAATATCAAACCTTTAACTTTACTATCTTTTGCCACGTTAACAAATTGGTTGTATGGAGTGAGCATACGGTCGCCTTCTGCAGCCATAGTGACAAAAAGCGTTCGATCAAGCGATTCTGTTTTATTGAAAAAAACCTTAGCATCATCTATTAGGCGTTGCTCGTCCCACCATAAACTTGGGCTGACTGAAATATAGGCATTAAAGATATCTGGTTTTGTTAAGAAAGCATTTATGGCAAATAGCCCTCCGAATGAATGACCACTAAAGACACGATATGGCTGAGTACGATAGGTTTTTTCGATATAGGGGATTAATTCTTGTTCAAAAAAACTCAAAAAATTATCAGCGCCACCACCATTTTGAAATCGTTCGTCTTTTGATACTAATATTTTAGGGGTTAAATCACGCGTTCTATCCGTATTGGCAACACCGACAATGATCATCTGAGGCATGCGGCCATTGTTAGCGAGAAAATCCATAGTGCCTACAGTGTGGCTGAAATGCCCTGGACCATCAGTGAGGTAGAGTACGGGAAAACGAGTATCCCCGTTGCGATAGGCATCAGGCAGATGAACCTGAATAATACGTTTTTCATTGAGGATTTTAGATTCAATTTCTATCGTTTTACCGATAGAAATGTTGTTATCTAAAGCCATAGCTATGTTTGGTATGGCTAACAAAATAAGTAGAAATAATCGTTTCATTGTTTACAGTCCTTTTGTAAGTATGTTTTTGTATTTATTGTTGAGCTCTTACTTTATACGACTTTTATCGTAGACTATTTTTTGTTATATTCCAAGTATTTAAATAAATAGGATCAAAGGTAGTAAAAGCGGTCGGTGACAATTGAGTATAAATGTCATTCGCTTGGAGTATGTTTAATGGTTTGCCGTCGGATTCCTACAACACCCAGAGGAAAGTTGCCGTGTGAAAGACGTTTTCGGCCGGAATAACCCTCTTACCGATTATGTATAAATGAAAGTCAGTTAGAGTGTTTGCTGTGCAGGGCGCTCTTGGTAGGGGAGCGGAGCATTCGTCTCCTTGCTGTGCCGTCACCTCGGTAACAACTCCTGCGTTATCCTAATTCCTGAATCAATGCAGTCGACCGCAATAGATAGATGTTCAAATAATACCAATCATTATTATGACCGCTAAAATAAATAAAAAGTGTTATTTCACTTCTGAATATTACGATGTACAAACACAAATATTAAACAAAAAAAAGCCCCGCAAGTTGCGAGGCGAAAGGTTTAATTGGTTGGGGAATCAATCAAACTACGTGTTACTAAAAATCAAAACTGATATTACACATTTCAAAAATAAACAAATTAGCTTTTGTATTGTTTAGCAAAGCGAACAATGTTTTGGCCATTACAAACTATGTCTCTAACATCACTGTAATTTTCATTAACGAAGTTAAATCCATTAATCGCGGCGTCGGCACAAATTTTTGAAGCCTCATTTTTATTTACTGTAACAAATTTATATTGTGGTTTTGTTACAACTAATTCTATTTCTGTAATTTTAGCTACTTTTTCAGGCGTTTTTGAAAACTGAATTAATGATTTACCGTTACATTTGGTATTGTATTGAAAACCTTTATAGTTAATGCCTAATTCTTTGGCTTTATCTTCAGCTGAAGTTAAGCCATCTTGCGCTGCTGCCAAACACACTTGAGTTTCAGCTGAATAGTCAGTTGCGATAAACTTTACATTAGACGTTGTCGCAAATGTGTTTAAAGAAACAATGGCAGTAAGTGCTGTTATAAGTAATGTTTTCATAAATACCTCAGAAATTTAAAAAGTTTGGAATGTCTTAATTGCTGAAAAGTATATAGAGTTAAAACTCTAATGTAAATTTATTTCGTAATAAAGTTACATTTTATCGGTTTTTGTCTGTGGTTATCTTGGTTTTGTTGTTGTTTGTGTTGTTTTATTACATTTTGGTGTTATTCTAACTATATTCGAAGGGAGCCTAGTAAAGGATATCGTGTGAGGGAAGGTTTTTAGCCGGAGTAGACTTACCACCGTTTAGGCATAAAAGAAACTGAGTTGGAGCGTTTTGCTGTGCAGGGCGCTCTGGGGATTAGAAAGGGAGAGGAGTGTCCCTTTTTGTATAGTCGCCCATGCGATATACGGATGTTCTAAATCTAGAGAAGTTAATTTCGACAGCGAAAAGAATATAAGTTGTTAATTTTATTTGTTTAAATCTTCATCCGTTTGCTTGGCTATTTTTCGAATCTCACTACTTTCTTCAATAATATTTTCTCTCATCTCTGCAAGCTTCTCTAATGCCAGCTGCTTTTCTTCAGGACTCATATTTTCATTTTTAGCAATTTCTTCCATCATGGCATCAAGTTCTTCTAACTTCTTCCGATCGATACCTAACCTTTGGTCCAATATATTTTGCATTATTTCACTAAAACGGTTATCAACTACGAGGTGTTCTTTCTTATTATTTTCTTTAGCAGGAGTGCTAGCGTTACTTTCTGCCAATAAAGTATTTGCTGATTTTGGCCTAACATAAGTCGGGGTAACTTCTTTTAATTCTTTACCATTCATCATGGCCAAAGCTTTATCTGATAATGTCAGGGTATCTTTTTCCCCAGATATAGCTTCAACAGCAGGAGTGTTGTAATCAAAGTTTATCGATGAAGCATTGTTAGCTCTCGCTTGCGAGACTTGTTGAGCATAATTGCTATTAATCATCATCATGAACGTCCTTGCTTTTTTTATCTTTATTACTTACTTATTACTAGCTCAGAGCACAGTGTGTGCCATTAATACGTTAGTCAAAGAAATAAAGTAATTTACTTTGAATAATGCCTAATACCAAAGAGTAATAGTTAAAAATGTACATTTAGTTTCGATAAGTAGGTGATGAAAATTAGATGAATAAGACAATTTGGTCACTTAGTGGCAAGCTATTGCCTAAGAGGGGATGAAGATTAACGACATATTTGTCGAAAAATGAATTAAAAGGGACGTGACAAATGAGAAAAAGCCTACTAACTTGTTATTTTGTTGTAATTCGAGGTAGTTAATTAATCAGCAGTTAGCTAGCTGGTGAAAACTTCCGTGTGAGCGGAACGTTTAGGGCAGGGAAAACTTCTCACCTCTGTGTTTAAAAGAGGGGTAGTTGGAGTCTTTGATATGCCAACGCTACATTAGACAAGGAAATTCACGAAAAACACTTAAGTTTAATTGGCAATGGTCTCAATCTTACTGTTATCACTTTCAGCTAAGCTTGCTAAAAACTGCTCTTTAAAATTAACTAGGCCCTGCTGAACAAAGCCGTAAGTTAAATCAATATTGCTCTCTATATCACCTTCGAGTACAGATAAACTGCCTAAAATACCTTTAGCTTCTTCAAAACCTTTATCAATTCCAGAGCTAATAACATTTATAAACTCATTTAATGACTCTTCATCATCTAACTCGCTATTTTGCTGTTTAAAGGCTTCATAAAAAGCTGCTGAGCCTTGTACTATGCGTTGTGCTGTTGCTTCGGGAGAAAAGTCTACATTTGATTCGTATGCTGCTTGAGCTGCATTTTTACCAAATATCGGCTCTAGTACTTTATTTATTTCTTCGATGGCGGTTTTATAAAGTAAATCCATTGGATTATCGGCAACACTGTTGTTACTCACCGCGGTTAATATCGCCAAATCCTGCATTTTTTTACTTTGTTGATATGCACTTACATTCGGTTTAACTGATTCTGCTGAATTAGGCTGGGTAGATGCTATCGTATCTTGGGTGTGTGGTTGAATGTGCATAATAGACCTTTGCTTAATAATTTAATAAATTCAGTACAGATCTATTATAGCTAAGTTTTATCGTTAAAAGGTTAATAAATGTGCAAGGTTTTCCGTAGAGACAGATGTAGATATAATTAAAGGGCTCTGAGTGTTCTCTAGACTTGTTTGTGCTGCCAGGAGAGTTAAGTTAATAGAGTAATAAACTCAAATAGATAGACTAGGCAATTTTGGAAGAATATTTCGACAGGTTAACTTTTAAGGTAAAAAGGGTGCAAAGCTAAGGAAGGAAGTACCTTGCACCTCAAAAACTACTCGAAAGTTTTTGCTAAAATATTTTTGGCGTTCTCTCGTGGTAGGCAACTTGCCAGAGGCTCATTAATAAAGTCTCTCTTACTCACACGTGTTTGCTTAGATGTTATCATTTCATTTTCCCAATTAATTTCTACCTTACAGTCTACTTTTTCTTTGTTTTCGCTGTAGATTATCTTAACCGTATCTGTTCTGGATAATAGTAAGTTATACGGATATTTCTTCGCTGTATAAAGTTTATCTTGGCTCGCTTGTATTGAATTGCTCAATAATAATGTCAATATAAATGCGGTAAATAGACTTGTATGTTTCATGGTGGTCTCGATTGGTTAGTAGTGATTACCTTTATAAAATAAACCTTGAATTGTTTGGTGACAAACGATATAAAGTTAATTAGGGTTAAGTTTTTCTTAAGTGCTATGCGTTTACCTCCATTAAAATCATTACAAGTATTTCTTTGTGCTGCGCAACATCAAAGCTTTAAGGCAGCAGCAGAACAGTTGCACGTCACTCAGGCGGCAGTCAGTCAACAAATCCGATTATTAGAAGATTACTTTGATGGGCAATTATTTGATCGAGATAAAAATCAAACGAAACTTAATTCAAAAGGAAAAACTCTGTTTCCTTTTATCGAAAAGGCATTTGAACAGATAAACTTGGGTATTAGCGCACTAACTAAGGAGTCAAACTCAAAAGAGTTAAAGATAACAGCATTACATTCGGTAACTTCATTACTTCTCATACCTAATATCAGTGACTTTCAGCAAAAGAATGTTGACCTTAGTGTGCAATTTTCACCTAATAATAAATTAGATTCATTTCAAGAACAAAATATTGATGTCGCTATCAGGCGTGGCTTGGGTGATTATGCTGGGCTCGAAAGTAGAAGGCTTACAGATGATGCAATTATATTAGTTGCTAGTCCATTGTTGCTTGGCTCAAAAGATTTTCACCCTAATAACATTTTTTCTTTGCCCTTGCTTGAAGATATTAGCAGTGATATTCAAGCAGCCATTGCTGATTGTTGTGCTAAATTCAACATTAATAAAAAGGACTTGAAGGTGACCTTAAAAACTACTGACGCATTACCTATCATTCAAAACACTCTTGCTGGGCAGGGTATCGCCTTTGTCAGTAAAGTATTAGTAGAGCAATATTTACGAACAGGGCAGTTAATTAATATTTTTAATTATGTTTATGATGATCCAAGAACGTTATTTTTGGTTGCACCACCGCATCATTTTAAATGGAACAAAGTACAGCGTTTGGAGTTATGGTTAAAACAGTTATTTAGTGGCAGTCATTGACTAAAAATAAAGTTTAAAGGGAAAGCGGAGCATTCATTCCCTTTTCTGGGGAGCATCACCGAGTAATGTCGATGTTCAAAAAAAGTAAAAGTTAATAGAAGTTGCTATCGAATTAATAGCCAAACTAATTTAAACTATTATTTTGAAAGGAACAAATAATAGTAATTTTTCTGATTTTCTCCAAATCGACTAGAAGACTGGGTAGAGGTAAAATTCCACCACGATTGTGCTCTCATCTGCTTCATTATCGGAGGCCAACCACCACTCTGGGCCTCACTTACCAGTAATTCACAACTATCAATTTTACAAAGCACACTTTCAAGAACAACTAAATCACTGTTGTAATGAGTTTGTATAAAGTCAGAGATACGTACATTCATTTGATAACCCCAATTTAAATCGTCCTCTTGCTGATGAAACTCATAAAGATCATCTCGCTGTTTACCCTTATATTGACGTCTAAATTGAGCAAAGTCATCATCTCTTAAACTCACCATTTGTTGATCGGTAATACTACTTCCATCTAGCGATTCCTTCTCTAAAGTAACCTCCATCAGTTTGTTTTTAGTACGCTGATATTTTAATTGCCATTCTAGGCTTTCAGCTTCAAGTTTAGCGATTTTTTCTGATAATAACTCATCTGTTGATGAGCCAGGTGTTGTAATTAAGCTTGTTTGTTTTGTTGCACTAATGGCTTCTTCTGAAGCGATAGGTTTATTAGATATGTTAATTACTGGTTGAGTTATGGTGTTATCAGATAAAGATATTAAAGAGGTATCTACAGCAATAACTTTTTCTATATCATCATTAGAAAAATCAATCAAAGTTGCAAGTAAATATCCGGAAGTCACGCCAAAGAAAAAGCAAAGTAAATATTTCACAGTATAAGTTTTATCCGTGTTGGAGTCGTTATTAGGATTTTATAAATATTATAAGGTAGTGGGCTTAAATAAACTTAAACTTAAACTTAAATTTAATCATCCTTAAAGATGCCAACATATGTTGGCGAACTATCTGATTTAGTTGCCCGATACATGCCTTTAGTATTAAATGGCAAACTCATATTACCTTTAGTATCAATTATAATTACCCCACCTGTACCGCCCACAGGCATTAGCACATTATGAATAACTTCTTTGCCAGCTTGGTCAATGGTTTTTCCTTGATATTGTACTCTGGCGCAAATATCTGAGGCAACATTGTAGCGAATAAAGTACTCTCCATGCCCGGTGGCTGAAACCGCACAGGAGTTATTATCGGCAAATGTTCCGGCACCAATAACAGGGGAGTCACCGATACGACCATAACGTTTATTTGTCATACCACCGGTAGATGTACCACTTGAAATGTTACCTTCTTTGTCAAGAGCAACAGCGCCAACAGTGCCAACTTTATATTCAACTTCCAGTTCATTATGAGCCGCTTGGTAATTTTTGTTCTGTTTTTTGGCCTTATCCATCTTGGCTTTTGCACGTTTTAAAGATTTATAACGGTGTTTGGTATCAAATAGTTTGTTATCAACCAAACCTACGCCCTGAGTTTTGGCAAACTCTTCTGCTCCTTCGCCACTAAGCATTACATGAACAGACTGCTCCATTACTAAACGTGCAAGGTTAATAGGGTTCTCAATATGTTTTACGCTTGCTACCGCTCCCGCTTGGCGATTTTTTCCATACATTATTGAGGCATCCATTTCATGTTCTTCATCATGAGTGTATACCGCGCCGCGACCGGCATTAAAAAATGGGGAGTTCTCAAGTATATTTATTGCAGTAGTGACAGCATCAAGGCTACTGCCGCCTTTATCTAATACGGCATAACCCGCTTCAACCGCCTCAGTAAGTTTTGCTCGGTAAGCTTGTTCTTTTTCAGGGGTAAAGCGACTCTTTTCTATCGTACCTGCACCGCCATGAATGGCGATAGCAATAGGAGACTGAGTCGCATAAGTAAATTGAGCTAGTGTTGTCAGTAAAATACTCGCTGGAATTAGAATTGATTTTTTCATACACACTCTTTTGTTTTTTATTTAATGTGCATGAAGGCTAAGATAATTACAACAGATTTAGTTTCGTCATTAATCTTTATTTTTTCTTACGCTTAAAAATTCCAAACATCATATCAGGTTGTGTTGCTTCTAATTTAGACCAAATATCGTATTTATCGCCTAACCTAATACTAACCGAGTTGTTATACGCCCCTAAAAGTAATAGCACACTACAAAAACCGAATAAACTGTCAATGTTAACGTCGATAAAGGGTAGTGGTGCAGGGCCATATTGCCAATAAAACCCTGATAACCAAAAACTCGAAGTGAAAAGTGAAAAAACAACAAAAAAGATTTCTATTCGTTGAAATTCTTTTCTCGACGCGGAAAACCAACCACTACCAATGTATAGTCGTAACCACAAAGGAAAATCTTTGTATTCTTTAATAATTTTATCCATGGAATACAGCTCCTGCTCTAATAAATCTACATTAATGTCAAAGGTTTTTGCCAATGCCCTTAATGAGGCAAAGCCAACTCGATGACCACTTTCAACTCTTTGGATTGTTCTTAAACTTAATCCTGATACTTCAGCTAACTGTTCTTGTGAAATATGTTTTTGTTTCCTGAGTTTCTTGATGAACATTTAAGTCTCGTATTGATATTTGAGCAGATAATATTTGCTATATTACTCTGTCGGTGACGTAAAAAAAGCGTCATTTTGCCGCCAAAGCATTTTATTTTAAGGATTTGGTAAAGTTTGTTTAAAACGAGCGGTTATATAAATTGTTGCTAGAGTTGTGCATAAGTCTTATTATCGACCTTTAAAATAATTGATAAGAATTACCGAGATGGATTTTATGAGAAATAGCGTTATTGTTATCACCACTTTAATACTTGTAATGGGTTGTGTAAGTAAACCACCACAGACAGACGTTGAAAGAAAGTGGGGAGTAACGGAAGAAGGCAACTGGGAAGAGGAAGAAGTGCACTCAACCACTATTTATTCTTCTGAAGATAATAAGTTACCTGAGCTGAAATTGCCGACGGACAAAAAAACAATAAAAGAGCAATAATAAAGAGGAGCCTCAGCTCCTCTTTTGAACGATGGTTAATGAAATACTTCTCGGCTAAACCGGACATGTTTACTATTAGCCAACATGGCCTGAAAGTCTGAACCTTTAATCCTTAATAAGTTTTCATGATCCCCCGCTTCAATATAAACCATTTCTAAGTTATCCAAGAGTTCATCACAAATAGCACTCATGTTGTAGGCAGCGGCTACAGGAGGAATTGCTCCATGCTCGCAATCGGTAAACATCTGATAAACTTCACTTTCGTTTATTAAGTGGTAACTACCTAGTAGCTCTTCATTTAATGCTGAGAAGCTAATTTTATTATTTGCTGGTAGAATAGCCATCATTTTTCTATCTTCATGATCTTGTAAAATTACCGCTTTTGCTATTTGATTCAATGGCACACTAGCCGTTAAAGCACTACCAATAGAGTTATTGCTATGACTATGGTTAACCATAGTATATTGGATGTTATTTGAAGTTAAATAACTATCAAGTCGAGTTGATATACTCATGTAAACCTCCAAAAGAATAATTGACTCTATTTAAGTATAGAACTTGGCTGTTTAATCGCCAGTATCAGATGGGGGATTATTGACTTAAATGTAAATCCCTAAGCTAAAAAGTAGATTGTAATTAACTCAGATATCACACAAATAACGTGATAATTATTAACATTGGAAATACAAAAAAGTAAGCTCGCATCATCAACTTTAATATCTTGTTTCCCTCTTTTTGCTCCATGAAATGGTCGATAATCATCACTCCTTTAAACATCGTTGTTAATGCGATGATAGTACTTACTATCAGTGTTGAATTTAAGTTTTCTGCTAAGCTAGTATTAAATAATGTAATCACGATGAGCGTTATCGATAAAATTTCTAATTTTCCAAACTTATTCATATCCAACTCCTAGCGCAATACATAAAGCAATGGAAAAATTAAAATCCACATTAAATCGATCGTATGCCAACAAACAGCAAGTTAGTCTTTATAAGTCATACTTTCTTTGATCTTTTCGACAATTTCATCTTTTACTAAAATATAAATATTAAAGATCGAAGGTAAGATAAATAAAAAAACACGGCTACTGCAGATTTGAAGAAATATTGAATTTTTCAGTTGGTTTTTTGCATTTTGCAAAACATATTTATCGAAACAAATTTTTAAGTTAAACATACATGTCAATTAGCGATATTTAAGGCCTTTTAATTTGGCATTAATAATGCAATACCTTAGAAGTATCGTGTTAAAGATATCGATGTTTTCAAAGCTAATATGAGGTGATGACTATGCTGAATAATCATAACAGAGTGAATAGACGCTTGATTCTTTCTGCCAAGCAGATAAAAGAGTACTTTGAAGGAGATCTTCAAGAATTAGAATTTAGTGAAAGAAGTATTATATCCAAAGCCGAAGAAAAAAATCAGCTTGTTGAGTCAAGAGAATCGGAAACAGAAAACTATGTATTAGGATATAATTAGCTTTTAATGTTCTATCTGTCTTAACTAGCTAAAATATAAGGTAAAGTAGCATCAAGTGCTTCTTTGCCTTATAAATATTATATTCAGTTATTATCTAGTTATGGTTTGATAGCATATACACCTTCTATTTATCGAATTAAATAAGTTTAAGTTATAGTATGGTTGCTACATTACGTCTTTTGCTATTTGCCTTTTATCTGCGACAGTGCACTTTATTGGCATCATCCGACCAATAGTCCATTGCAAATCACCTGCTTTACCTCTGAGAGTATGCTTGCCGTTGCTATAAAGAAATCCAGATGCTGTTGGTTTTGCTGGCAATATTATCGGCTGACGATGTTGGCCATTAATGATAGCAATCGCTTCGTCATTAGCTGAAGTATAAGAGACTGTCAATTTTCGGTTGTTTTTGCAGCTATATTCAACTTTCTTAGCTGATTGTAACGGTGAATTAGAATTTTTTACTTGCTGAAGCACTATATCGACATGTTTACCATTTCCTCTGGTAATTACCGGATAAGACGCTGTACTGGTGTAAATCATTTTATGATTGATCGTAATAACTGCTTGTACACTGTAGGTATGTTGAGGCTTAATTTTTTCTGCCAAATAGCTAATCTCAAAATTTATTGGCAGTTGCATGGAAGCCTTATCAGATAAAGTGAGCACTGTTTCAGCCATAAGTATGGCGGGAACATCCATTAAGGAAACGTCATATAATTTCATCGTTAATTTAGCGTTTACCGGCAATTTTATTTGCTCAAGAAAATTCACCGTGCCGATAATGACTTGAGGAGAGGCAATCGCAGCAGTTTTGTTAACACTGCTACAACCAGTGATAAAAATTAAAAGGAAAATAGTCCGTAGTTGTGTCATTGGAAAACCTATTTAAAGTGTATTAATGAAATAAAGCATAAAGTTAAAACGGCTTAAGATAAATTGCATATTGCAATTTATCTTCTCTTATTGCATCTCAATATTAAATCAGATCAACTTGTTAAAATAGGGAATAACCGAAAAAGGCTACGAATAAAGTGTCACAAATCTTAAATAACGGCAATAAAAATTTCACTAATGCAATTTGTTATAGCTTACAGATAGATTCAACCTTAATGCTCTTTTTTATTACTGAAATAATACGTTCTGCACTCGCTACCTATGAATTTAGCTCAATATTTGTTTCAGCTTTTTATTTTGCTAAAATACATAAGTTCAAAATCGCATTTTATGCCTAAATGCTCTCTTTGAGTATTTTTGCCATTTCTCTTAGTAAAATATTTAATTTTAGTGATCTTTCCTATGATTTTATCGCTAATGTTTTTTAAAATGATGAAAGAAAATTTACTCTTTAATAGTCAATAAGGGTTAGATTACTATATAATTATAGGCTCAAGAATATTCTCTATATAAGATAAAGTGTGCCATGAAGTTTCCCGGTCGTCGTCAACATAAACACTATTTTCCCGTTGAAAATAAAAACCCTCTTACTGATAAAATTTGTGATAACGCACCATTAGAGCGCTGTTACATTGTTGGTATTGATCAAGTTCTTGTCGACATTGAAGCAAAAATTGATGATGAATTTTTAGCTGAATTCGATTTAGAGCGGGGTATGTCGCAAGTGATAACGGATGAAGTCACTCATCGGCTATATGAACGATTGAAAAGCGAGGAGCTGATTGATTATGAATTTGCTGGTGGAACCATAGGTAATACCATGCACAATTATTCAGTTTTAGCTGATGATCGCTCGGTATTACTTGGCGTTATGTCTGAGAACATGAGAATAGGTGGTTATGCGTACCGATTTGTCAGTAATACTTCCTCACGAGTTGATTTAAACTATTTACAGCCTGTGGATGGCCCGATAGGGCGCTGCTTTACCTTGATTGACAGCACGGGTGAAAGGACATTTGCCATTAATGCTGGCCTGATTAATAAATTAACACCAGAGTCTGTTGATGAGTCATTAATTAATAATGCCTCTGCACTTGTGATTAGCTCATATCTGATGCGCACCGAAGAGGGTGACACTATGACACAAGCAACCATTAAAGCGGTTAAGTGTGCAAATGCTGCCGGTGTACCAGTTGTTCTCACCTTGGGGACTAAATTTCTTATCGAAAAAGAGCCAGAATTTTGGCGTAACTTTGTTAAAGAACATGTTGATATTTTAGCAATGAATGAAGAAGAAGCCCATGCCATTACGGGCATTGAAGACCCGCTAAAAGCCGCTGACGCTTGTTTAGAATGGGTCGATTTAGTCATTTGTACTGCAGGTTGCCAAGGCCTATTTATGGCCGGCTATGTCGATGATAAATTTAAGCGAGAAACCGAATATCCATTATTACCAGGCGCTATAAGTTGTTTTAATCAATATGAATACTCAAGACCAATGCGCTTGAGAGACTGTGAAACGCCGATAAAGATCTATACCCATTCTGCACCATATATGGGCGGGCCTGACCACATCAAAAATACCAATGGCGCTGGGGATGGAGCCCTCGCTGCTGTGTTGCATGATTTAAGCGCGAATGTTTATCATCAACGTAATGTTGAAAATTCAAGTAAACATATACAACCGTCATTGACTTACTCATCGCTTTCACAAATCAGTAAATATGCTAACCGAGTGAGTTATGAGGTATTAGTGCAGCATTCTCCTCGCCTTTCCCGGGGATTACCAGAGCGTGAAGATAGTTTAGAACAGGCTTACTGGGCTTTATAATAAATGAAAAAATAAAGGGGATACTCCCCTTTATAACACTTCTTTTGCAAATCGAATGTCTAAATAATTTTCATCACAAGACTCGTGCCACAAACCTTTGGTTTGTCCCTTGTCTCTAGCTATTTCGCCTATACGGCCAGGGTTGTGTTTTAATATTCTGTCTGTTTTATAATGTGCTATTTCATCGGTGTAAGCTTGTTCTGGGCTGATGATTTTCCAGCCTCGAGAGCGAAGTTCATCCACTAAATCACCAATAAATAATGCGGTGATATCCATCTCGTGTAATAACAGCATATGCTTTGGTGAGCGGCCTAAGTGTTTTTCAGCCATATCGTCATAGTATTCAATACTCTGAACAAGTACATCGACATAAAATTTTCTTAACTTATCAAAATTAAGCTTAGCATTATCTTTTATCGCCTTTTGAAATAAATTTTCAATATACCAGTCATAATTATTGAGGGTAATATAAGCATTGATATAACCTAATTGCTCTAAGGTTGTTCTCATGCCATCTCTTTTCTCTACCGTGTTACCTTCACGTAAATAAGGAAAGCGAAATAGTTTTTTATAAGTTTTAAATTGTCTCAAGTGTTTATCGGCTTTGATAAAGTCTTGTTGATAGTCAATTAAATCTAATTGATTAAAATTTGGGTGGCTGTTGGTATGGTTCGCGATAATATGGCCAGCGTTAGCATAGAGTTTTAACCTATTTATTCCTTCACTATCTAAGTTTTTACTAACAGAAAAAAAAGCAACTTGTTCAACATTGTGCTTCTTTAATGTTTCAATGAGTTTGTTAGCCCGAGTTTGACCATCAAAATAACCTCTGGCAAACCTTGGTGAATCATCGAAACTAATGGCAAGTTCTTTTGCATTATTATTAAAAGAAAAAGTTGTTAACAAAATCAGTAATAAATGGTTGGTTTTCAGCATTGAATAAAGTTCATCGATTAATAATGTCTTTGATGTTACCAGAGTAAATATAAAAAACGAAAGCGTATTGTTTGTTAGTTATTATTTTCAATGATTACAGCAGAAGTGTTTGTTAAATTCCATTTTTCTTGAAGCTTTAAGAGTTGCCCTGACATTTTAAGTTGTGAAAAAGCATTTTGGTACTTTTTGATTAACTTAATATCACTGTTAAGATTAAAAGCTATGCTTAATGTGGAGTTTAAAGGATCTACAGACAGTAGTTTACTTAATTTTGAAAAGTCTAAATTCAACCTTTGGGTATTTGATTTCAACGTTATTTCTGTTTCAATAATAAGATCGATACGCTCTTTGTAAAGCATTTGGGTGCGTTGATCTTCATTAACCACAGGGTAAATATCTTCAAACTCTTGCTCAATTAAATATTCATACTCATTGGAGTTTCTAGAGGTCGCAATTCGGTATTGTTTCAGTGCATCTAGTGTTGGTTTTGAAAATGTACTATTTGAGGCTAAAGCCCAAAAATAATATTCCTCATCAATAAGATCTCCAATCCAATGAAACTTAGATAAGCGTTTGTTTGTTTTTGCTATTGAAAAAATCATGGTGTTTTTTTCATATTGGGCGGTTGCGTATGCTCGTGCCCAAGGTAATACTCGAATTTTAGGGCTGTCACCGGTAATTTTAAATAAGGCATGAATCACCTCAGTAGAAAACCCGCCTAAAGAACCATCATTGTTTTTGATTTGATAGGGCGATAAATATTCAGTCACAACGTTTATTTCATTGGCGTGTACGGGGGATGACAATGCAGAGCACAACAATAGAACTATTATTTTAAAATCTTGGATAATTACCGATTTCTTCATTAAAGCATCCGATTATTCGTCTGACATTCATTACTGATTAAAGAATACACCATATTTATTTTTATTACTGCTGATAAATCATTTCGAAAATTTAAGTGTTTTTTCATATTTTCTTACAATACCGCTATTGTATTAGTTATTAATTTTGTTTAAGTTTTGTTAAAAGTACAATTTATGGACAATATATGACTCAAGTACATATCCTCAATGGTGATTCATTAAAATACCAGTTTCCTAAGGACATCATTGGTGAAATTATTATTATGCGTGAATGTTTAGTTGATGGTGATATACAGGGAAAAAACCTTGACGAGTTTTTTGTTAATAGAGCCAATTTTTTAGAAAGTTATGATGAAGTACCTAAAGGAGCATATTTTGAAACTAGTGTACCTGAGTTAGAAAAAATAGCGGAATTAGGCCAAGTTCAGCTACAAGGTAAAGAGGTATATTGTTGGTTCGAAGAAGATCTTTTTTGTCAGGCTAATTTTTGGTTTGTTTTATATTTATTAGCAAAACAGGCTAACTTAAATAAGCTTTATTTTGTTCGTCCTAAAAAGGGCTGTGAATATAGCTTTGGTCATATGAACCAAAACGAGCTGACCACATCATTTAATCAATGCACTTTCATACCCCCTTCAGAAATAGTCATTTTGGCTAAGTTATGGCCTTGTTATCAACAAGGAAACTTTGATGAAATGTTGCAACTTTGTCAGAAATTACCCAAACAATGGCAGTTTTTGCAACTTGCAGTACATGCCCAAATAGATAGAGCGCCTGATGATAGTGGTTTTGGCCGACCAGAAAGAATATTAATAAAAATTATAAAAGAGTTAGAGACTGAAAGTTTTGCTGCTGTTTTTCAAGAGTTTGTTAAAAGGGAAGCCATTTATAGTTTTGGTGATCTGCAAGTAAAGCGAATGTTTGATGAGGTGTGTAAAAACAAATTAGGAGAGCTTAGTTGAAAATACGATTGGTAATAGCTTTATGCATTCCATTTATCCCCTTGTCACAACTGGTAATGAGCGACATAGCCGTTGCAAATGATGTTATTGATGCCAGTAAGGTAAATGAAGGCTGTTTGGTAAACGGTTGGGATAAAGCCAAACTCATTAAATTAAAGCAGGAAAAGTTTGAGCTTAACAGTAAGAATAAAACTGACAAAGAGCAGTTAGCTTTTCAAATGCTACATTGTTTGGCAAACCCTGACCCGAAAATTAGGGATGGTATTGCTTTTGAAGGATTATCGTATTGGTTAAGAAGCAACAGTTTTGAGAATATAACTTATCTGACAATGTTTAATAGTTTAACCAAAACATTATCATCTAAAGTGAATGATGATCACGGTGTTTATTTACCTTTTGTCGCTTTAGTTCTTGCAGAGGTTGCACGAGTAGATCGTAAAACACCCTATCTAACTGATGAGCAACGTAGTGTTTTAGTTAGTGTCGCAGTAAATAACCTTAAAACTCAGCGTGATTACCGTGGTTTTGACCCAGAATTTGGCTGGCGTCATGGCATTGCCCATGGTGCAGATCTAATGTTGCAACTTGCCCTGAATCCTGAAATTAATAAATCCCAAACAGATAAAATATTAGCAGCCTTAGCAAGTCAAATTCCAGCAAATAAAGGGCATCACTACATTTATGGCGAGCCTAAACGTTTAGCTTTACCCGTGGCTTACATCTATTTAAGAGGTATGCATTCTGAGCAAGAATGGCAAACTTGGTTATCTCAACTTACCATAGCCACACCGTTTGAAAATTGGGCCGCTGCGTACCGAAGCGAGCAAGGGTTAGCTAAGTTATTTAATACTCAAAACTTTTTGTTTTCTTTATATGCCAGTATTAAGCAAAGTAAAAATAAAAACTTATTATTAATGATTCCTGCTTTAGAAAAAGCAATTAGAGAAGTTAACTAGAGCCGTTAATTACTGACTTAGCATAGGTGGCGGTGACTTTTATCAGAGTCACCTATGCAAAACAGTGGATGAGATAAAGTGGAGCTAAAAGCCTCTGAAAAATATGCGTTTTACACTAAACTTATGCAACATTTTCTCCATTAATTCAACATCAGAAAGTCTATCGTCTAACGCTTGAATTTGCTGTGACTGTTTATCTAGTTGTCTATCTTGTGATCTGCCTAAACCGCCACTGGCAACAAAACTTCGTATTTGTTTTAACTCATTTTTATCAAGCCATATACCACAAGCTATGCATAAGTCGATAATTACCCCTGAAATATCTTTAAAGTTTTGCCTCGTCATTAACTTGCTGCAACAGGCACATGGCAGATAACCTTCAGCTTTGGGTGTTGGCTTTCTGATAAAGAGTGGGTCTGAGTTATCGTCACGATAAACATCAAATTCGCTAGTTAATACTTTAAATTTATCAGGCTCTAACCAAAGTCCTTCACAGCATGAACATCGGTCTAATTGGTAATGATTAAACTGAAAAGCGGTTAGAGCTTCTTTACATCGTGGGCATTGGCGGTTTTTATTTTCTATTTCAAGTTTCATATCACCACCTCACATTGGGCAAGTACGACATGTACCATTAACCGCGTGTTGACAATGCATACAATGAGAAAGTGACATTATGAACCATGTTATTGAGTTATCGATAGATTTATTGTAATTGAGCCATTGAGTAAAGTATTTAAATTTTTGTTTTACTAATAAAGTGGATAACTACGGAATTACAAATTGTTGACAAAAATTTGTAACTAACAATTGTTATCTTAAAGAAATTCAGAGATGATATTTTTTCATCAATAGTAAAGACCAACTCACCCTAAAAGGAAACACGCAATTATGTTATTTGATAAACTATTTAATCTGCGTTTGGATTTCGACGTTAAAATTAGCTCATTTAAATGGGGTATTTCATTAAGTAAAATTTCATTAGCACTTGTATTACCTCTCACCTCAGTGGCAGCACATAGCGTGGTTGCAGATGAAGATTTTTTTCAGTGTAAAACTAATATCAAACAAAGGGCGATAAATGATGGGTTTTCATCTTTTATTACCACTGAAATCATCGAAGACTTGTCCATGATTAAGCGGGTAGTTGAATTAGATAAACGCCAACCAGAATTTACCCAAACTTTTGAGCAATATATTAAAGCTCGGGTAACCAATTACCATGTAAAAACCGGTAAGAAAAAATTAATAGTGCACAAAGCGTTATTTGACCGCCTAGAACAAAAATATGGCGTACCAAGACAGTATTTAGTGTCTTTTTGGGGCTTAGAAACGGTATTTGGCAAGCATAAAGGAAAAATGTCGGTATTAAATTCGTTAGCAACACTCGCTTGCGATCAGCGTCGCAGTGAGTTTTTTACCCAAGAGCTATTTAATTTATTTACGTTGTTAGAGAGTAATAAAGTTGATAAATCGCAATTGCAAGGTTCTTGGGCTGGCGCAATGGGTCATATGCAATTTATGCCTTCTTCTTTTTTACAATATGCGGTTGATGGCGATAATGACGGCAAAGTGGATATATGGCAAAGTGAAGCCGATGCTTTAACTACCGCGGCAAACTATTTAAGTCAAATCGGTTGGCAGCAAAAAGAACGTTGGGGTAGAGAGGTGATTCTCCCTAAAAACTTTGACTTTTCACAAGTGGCTTTTGATCAATATTACCCACTGTCTCACTTTGCCCAGTTGGGCATTAAAAAAATAAATAATAATCGTTTATCTGATTATAAAATTGACGCTGAGCTCTTTCTTCCTGCTGGGCATCAAGGGTCGGCGTTTTTACTTTATCCAAATTTCAATGTCATTATGACTTGGAATTTATCAAAAAGTTACGCAGTATCGGTAGGCGTTTTAGCCGATAAACTACTTGGCGCTCAGGGAATTCAAGCGTTTAAAAAGAGTGAGAAAAGTGCAGTTTATAGTGTCAGTCAAATGAAAGGCTTACAGCAAAACCTAAATCTAATTGGTTTTGATACTGGCGAACCTGATGGTATTTGGGGCCCTAAAAGTAGAAGTGCTATTCGTTTGTTTCAGTTGAAATATCAATTGATTGCTGATGGTTTTCCAAATAAAGAAGTCTTTGAAGCTATTAAAGAGCTCAATAGCAAACTAAGCCATGATGAAACTGGGCTAGGTCAACCGAGCGAATAATGATGATAAACCCAGCCATTGCTTTTATTTCTCAATTGCCCTTAGATGAGCAGGCATCTTGGCAAAAGCAATTATCTCAATCATTGCCTAATGAAACCATTGTTTTGGCTGGGCAGTTAACGAATGAGCAAAAACAGCAATGTAATATAGCGATAGTTGCAAATCCTGACCCACAAGAACTTATGCAGTTTAGCCATTTGTTATGGTGTCAGAGTCTTTGGGCGGGGGTTGATGCCTTAGTTAGTGCGTTTAGCCCTAGGGTTGCTAATGATAATTTAGTGAATAAGGCTTCAAATGCTAACCATGTAAATTTTAGCATATCACGGTTGATCGATCCGCTACTTGCTCAAACAATGAGTGAAGCGGTATTAACTTGGACATTATATTTACACCGGGAAATGCATCAATACCAACAGCAGCAACGTAGCGTTTTTTGGCGACCATTAGACTATAAATTAGCAAGTGAGCGAACGGTTGGTATTTTAGGTTTAGGCGAATTAGGAAAAGTCAGTGCTTTGCGATTAAAAGCAAATGGTTTTAATGTGCTAGGCTGGAGTCGAAATAAAAAAGATATTAAGGATGTTTGCTGTTTATCTGGCGAACAGGGCTTAAAAACCCTAGCTCAACAAAGTAATATCATTGTCTGCTTGCTGCCATTAACTGCTGATACTCAACATTTAATTAATCAAATGTTTTTACAAGAGTTACCACCACAGGCCTGTATCATTAATTTTGCTCGAGGCGGCATTATTAATAATGATGACCTGTTATCTTTTTTAAAAAATGATCCATTATCTTATGCCGTCTTAGATGTTTTTGATCAAGAGCCTTTAAGTTTAACTAGTGAATTTTGGCATCATCCGCAAATAACGGTATTACCCCATATCTCAGCACCAACAAATAGACAGACGGCAACGACTATTGTTGCAGATAACATCAATCATTACCGCCAAACAGGGCAATTACCACCTTGTATCGATTTAGCGCTGGGATATTAGAAAAATTTAACTTTTGCCTGATAATGCCGCTATTTTACTGTATAAACACTTGCTATAATGTCGGCAAATAACAAATTCATTCAACACTTTTAAGGTTACTCAATGTCGGATACAGAAAACCGTCCTACCAATTTTATACGCCAAATTATTGATGCAGACTTAGCCAGTGGTAAACATGAAAGTATACAAACACGCTTTCCACCTGAGCCTAATGGTTACTTACACATTGGTCATGCAAAATCTATATGCTTAAATTTTGGTTTAGCTCAAGATTATAACGGTTTATGTAATCTACGTTTTGATGATACCAATCCTGAAAAAGAAGACATCAACTACGTTAACTCTATTCAAAAAGATGTTAAGTGGTTAGGTTTTGAATGGGCAGGGGATATTCATTATTCATCTGATTATTTTGACCAATTACATGGTTTTGCTGTTGAACTTATTGAAAAAGGTTTAGCTTATGTGTGTTTTTTAAACGGTGAAGAAACACGAGAGTACCGTGGCACCTTAAATAAACCAGGTAAAAACAGCCCATATCGTGATACCACAGTTGAAGAAAATCTTACTCACTTTGCTAAAATGAAAAATGGTGACTATCCAGAAGGTAAGTGTTCATTACGCGCAAAAATTGATATGACTTCAAGTTTTATGTGTCTTCGCGACCCTATTATTTACCGTATTAAGTTTGCCGAGCATCATCAAACGGGCGATAAATGGTGCATTTACCCAATGTATGACTTCACTCACTGTTTGTCAGATGCCATTGAGGGAATAACTCATTCAGTTTGTACCTTAGAGTTTCAAGATAACCGCCGTTTGTATGATTGGGTGATTGACAATGTATCAATTGAAACCAAGCCTCATCAGTATGAGTTCTCTCGTTTAAACCTTGAATATACTTTGATGAGTAAACGTAAATTATTGAACTTGGTCGAAGAAAACTTGGTTAATGGTTGGGACGATCCTCGTATGCCAACCATTTCAGCATTTCGTCGCCGCGGTTATACGCCAGCTTCATTGCGTGAATTTTCAAAACGTATTGGCGTAACTAAAATGGAAAATACTATCGAAATGGGGGTATTAGAAGCCTGCATTCGTGAAGATTTAAATGATAATGCCCCACGAGCGATGGCAGTGCTTGATCCTATTAAATTAGTGATTGAAAACTACCCTCAAGATCAAACAGAACAGTTAACGGTAAAAAATCATCCTAGTGATGAAGAACAGGGGACACGAATTGTGCCCTTTAGCCGAGAGCTTTACATTGAAGCGGAAGATTTTAGAGAAGAAGCTAACAAAAAGTATAAGCGTTTAGTTATTGATAAAGCTGTTCGTTTACGCGGTGCTTACGTGGTTACTGCTACACGGTGTGATAAAGACACTGACGGTAAAGTAACGACAGTTTATTGTAACTATAACAGCGAAACATTAGGAAAAAACCCAACCGATGGCACCAAACCTAAAGGTGTTATTCATTGGGTAAGTGCTGCTGATGCTTTAGATGCAGAAGTACGTTTATACGATCGCTTATTCACCGTACCTAACCCCGCAGCAGAAGAAGACTTTCATACCGTAATGAATCCAGAGTCATTGATCGTTATTGAAAATGCTAAAGTTGAACCAAGCTTAGTCGATGCAAAACCAGAAGCGGCTTTTCAGTTTGAGAGACAAGGGTACTTTTGTCTTGATAATAAGGATTTAAGGGAAGGTAAGTTAGTCTTTAATCGAACTGTTGGTTTACGTGATACTTGGGCAAAAATAGGCAAGTAAATTAATACTTTGAATTAATGAAAAAGGAGCGATAAGCTCCTTTTTTATTATTTGTAAGTTGTTTCATTAATATCTATAAACAATTAAAAGTGTGATTTCCGAAAAGTTTCACACGCTTCTGTATCTTGGCATTCACCATATAAATACAAACTATGATTAGTCAGTGTAATCTTGTGTCTTTTAGCTATATCTTCTTGACGTGTTTCAATTACATCATCTTCAAACTCAACCACTTTTCCACATTTTAAACAGACTAAATGGTCGTGATGTTTTTTATGAGCTAGCTCAAAGACAGATTTACCACCTTCAAAATGATGGCGAGTAACAATGCCAGCATCATCAAATTGGTTTAAAACTCGATAAACTGTGGCTAAGCCAATTTCTTCTTGTTGTTCTAATAATAATTTATAGACATCCTCTGCGCTAATATGTTGATTGGCAGGATCTTGAAGAATGCTAAGGATTTTTATCCGTGGCAGGGTGATTTTTAAACCCGCTCTTTTTAATTCTTCATTTTGTGCAGTCATTTATTTTATTCTCTGAACGTTTTTAATGTCAAAATTATAGGGGGTTCTTGGTTGAGATAACAGCTTTTGTTTTATTTAATTTTTTTTGCAAGAACGAACAATAAATTGATGAAATATTAATGAATCAGTGGGGGTCTTATTAGTAATATTAATTTTATTTAAGTAGCCAATGAACATTTTCTCTAGAGTCATTATATTTACCTTGTTTATCCTCATTCAACCAGCAGTATTAGCAGAGCAAACAGTAGCTAATCAGGCCCCTGACTTTTCATTATCAACTGAATTTGGAGAAGTTATTTCGTTAAGTGATTATAAAGGCAAGCCCTTAGTACTGCATTTTTGGGCAACCTGGTGCCCTTATTGTAAAAAGTTACAACCTGGTTTAGATGAGCTTTATTTAAAATATCAAAAACAAGGCCTTGAAATGGTCGCGATAAGTTTTTGGGAAGATGACGGTGCAAGCCCTCAAGCCGAGTTGTTAAAAAGAGGAATGCACTTTACTACGTTAGTTAACGGCGATAACGTTGCTAAGCAATACCGAGTAAAAGGTACACCAAGTACATTTTTTATTAATAGGGCTGGAGAGGTGTTGTGGAAAACGAGTAACTCTGATCCTAACAACCCAAAATTAGAACAAGCCATTCAGAGTATTATCACCTCAGTTAAATAGATTTTGACATAAACATACTGAAGGGATCATCTTGGTAATTAGCAAAGGGTTGGCAGGGGATAAAACCAAACTGATGATACATTTTGTGTGCCGGCTTAAAAGCTTCTTCGGTACCTGTTTCTAAACTTAGTTTTATATATGAACGTTGTTTTGCTTGAGCCAAAATATGTTGTAATAATTTTTTTGCTATACCTTGACGAAGAAATTTTTCAGCGGTTCGCATGGACTTTATTTCACCATGGGTTTTATCAAGCTCTTTTAAAGCACAGCAACCAGCAAGCTCGTTATTTACTCTTATTGTCCAAAAAGTAATGTCAGGTTTTTTAAGTGCCGATAAATCAAGCGCATGCACACTTTCTTCTGGAGAATGATTCAGCATGTCTTGATGATGTTTTGTTAGCAGTACCATAACATCATCTTGTTCTAACTCGTTTGTGTATATCTGCACTTTGATTATTTTTAGCTAGGGAGTGTTGATTATATTATTACAAAACAATTGAGTTTTTTATAGTAGGGTTAACTAAAAATTTGTTAAACTTTGGCCGTTATTTATATCTTTACAAAGGGATTTTTCTTGTATCAATTATATTACTTTCCGTTAAACGCTAGTATGGCACCGCACTTTATTCTAGAGGAACTAGGTGAATCTTTTGAATTGGTAAAGGTAGATAGAAAATCAAACGGACAAAAATCTGCTGAATATTTAGCATTAAACCCTTTAGGTAGAATTCCTACCTTAATTGATAAAGAAAATGGCCAAGAAGATTTAGTGATTTTTGAAAGTGCCGCCATTTGTATTCACCTAGCAGAATCTCATCCAAGCTCACAGTTAATCCCAAAAGTTGGCGAGCGTGACCGAGCAAAGTTTTTCCAATGGATGATGTATTTAACAAATACAGTTCAAGCAGAATTAATGGTGTATTTTTACCCTGAAAAATATGGTGTAGATTCAAAAGCGGCAACTGACATCCTTAATAGCCAAGAGCAAAAAATAACGGCTATGTTTGCCTTGCTTGATAAAGAGCTTGTTAATAGGGACTTTCTTATTGGCGATAACCTTACTGCCTGCGATTACTTTTTATTTATGTTAGCCATATGGGCTGATGAACTTAAAAAACCACCGCTAGCTTTCGAAAACCTCTCTCGCTACCTTTGCCAGTTAGCCAAACGTGATGCCATTATAAAAACATGTAGAACAGAAAAGTTTTCTTTAAAGGATTATCTATAACTTACTAAAGTAGATATTAATTAAGTCAGAATTTAAAATAGAGTTGCACAAGAAATTATTATTTAATTATTTCACCAGTAAATGAATGATTTTTTCCTTATACACCCTGCCAACTGGCAGCGTTGTTGTGCCTAGTTGCACCTCATTTGCACTGACTAATGTTACTGCTCGATGTGAGATTAAATAAGATCTATGTATCCGACTAAATTCATTTTCAGGTAACAGTTTTTCAAAATCTGAAATCTTCATTTGACTTAAAATATGACCTTCAACAAGAAAAACCGAAGTGAAGTTACCATTGGCTTTAATGTATAGGATGTCGCTAAGTGATACTTTATGGTGTTTTTTATCATCTTTAATAAAAATACTTTTCTGCGCAGACTCACCCAATGTGTTTGGTTTATTTTGTTTAATCGTATGCGAAGACGTTGATGGAGACTGTGTAGTTAGATTGTCACAAACTTTTTGAATCGATTTGAAAAAGCGTTCAAAATTAAAGGGTTTTAGTAAATAGTCGGTGATAGTGTATTCGTAGCTTTCTAATGCATGCTCTTTATGGGCTGAAATGATAATGATCTGTGGTGGATTAGTTAACGTTTTTAAGAATTCAAAGCCGCTCAATTTGGGCATGTTTATATCTAAAAATATCAAATCTATTTGCTGGCTTTTTAACAATGGCAAAGCTGCCATCGCATTATGACAATTGCCAATAAGCTTCATGTAATCAAGTTCGCTAGCGAAATTTTCTATTAAAGTATGCGCTATGGGTTCGTCATCAATGATTAAAAAATTTATTTGCATAATGTTAGTTTTGTTTCATTAAAATTAAGTTAAATCGATGGTTACAGTTGCGACAAAACGATTATTGTCTATTGTACTTTCATATTGATGTTTATCAGGAAAGAGCAATATTAAGCGTCTGGCTAAATTTTCGGTGCCTAATCCGCCTGATAATCGCTTTGTTTTATTTTCTTTCAGTAGTTTTTCATCGAAGTTGTTTTCTATGGTAAAGACAATGTTTTCTTTATTGCTCGTTAAAGAAAAATGGATGTACTGGCCTTCAAGTTGACTATCAACACCATGCTTGAAGGCGTTTTCTAATAAATTAATGAACAGTAAAGGAGGTATTCGCTGTTCACCGCTTTCAATTTCTTGCTCAAACTTGATATCAATTTCATTTTTATAACGGATGATATTGAGTTCAATAAAATTTTCTAAATATTCAATCTCATCCTTAACTGATACGGTGTTTTTTCTTCCCTCATAAATAGTGAAACGCATCATTTGTGAAAGTTTATAGATAACCTCTTGGGTAAGCTCTGACTTTTCAACGGCTAAGCCATAAAGGTTGTTTAAGGTATTAAAGAAAAAATGAGGGTTAATTTGGCTCTTTAATAAGTTGAGTTCAGACTTAAGCGTTTCTTCATGTAAACGAGCTATATGCTGCTGCTGCTTGAAACGATCATTGAGTAAATAAACCAAGGGTATCATCAAAGAGAAAGTGAGAAACATCAATAATAGATCGCTATTTTTTATTTGGTAAATCAAATAAAGTACCAGGGCGTATAGGCCAATAAAGATAATTATTTTTAATGATGACTTCACGTATTTTACCTTTACTAATTTCGATGTTAACTATAACTATATTTTTAATTTTAACTTAGTGCGTTTAATTAAATTTTAAATGACTGTTCAACAGCAAATATTGTCGTTCAACCAACTTTAAGCGTCGTTGGTCATTGCACCATTTACTTCATTTTAATCAATTGTACACTAACTCATATTGAAAAGTGAAAACACTATATTAAATTAATACTAATGGAAAGACGATGTTAACTATACGAAATTTATCTAAAACCTACGACAACGGGGTGCAAGCACTTAAATCAGTATCCTTAGATATTGAAGCTGGATTATTCGGCTTACTTGGTCCTAACGGCGCAGGTAAATCTTCACTAATGCGCACTATCGCGACTTTACAACAACCATCACATGGGCAGATAAGCTTTGATAATAAAGATATCATCAAAAACCCTAATATTGTGCGCAGCTGTTTAGGTTACCTACCGCAAGAGTTCGGTGTATATCCTAAAGTTTCTTGTTATGACTTACTTGATCATTTAGCTTTATTAAAAGGCATAACAGATAAAAGTCAGCGGAAATCTCAAATTGATAATTTGCTTCATCAAACCAATTTATATGATGTTAGAAAAAAGGATGTCAGCTCTTATTCTGGTGGCATGCGTCAACGGTTTGGCATTGCTCAAGCATTATTAGGTTCACCTCAATTGATCATTGTTGATGAGCCAACCGCTGGTCTTGATCCACAAGAGCGTAATCGATTTCATAATCTTTTGTGTGAAATTAGCGAGAATATCGTGGTGATATTATCCACTCATATAGTTGAGGATGTTAGTCAGCTTTGTCCGAATATGGCCATTATTATTGATGGCGAAATACAGCTTCAAGGTAAACCTGCACAGTTAATTGAAAATATTGAGGGAACTATTTGGAGCAAAATGATCAACAAAGATCAGTTAACCCATTATAAAAAGCAATTCAATGTTATTTCAGATCGTTTGATTATCGGAAAAACCCAAATTAGTGTCCAGAGTGACTTTCAACCTGAAATTGGCTTTGAGCCCGTGCAAGCTAATTTAGAAGATGTTTATTTTTCGACATTAAATCAAGTGTCACAAATGAAAAAAGATCAAGTTAAGCCTTCTTGGGCGGTAGGGGGCTCTCATGCTTAAAAATCTTACTCAATTTGAGCTTAAGTATCATCTTAAGCAAGGCAGTTTTTGGGCCGCAGCCTTTTGTTTTACTTGGATGGCTGTGCTTATTACTTCTCAACGAGGCTCTGCATTGTTATATGCTAATTCAGCTTATGCCATCACTCAGACCATTTTATTTATCTCGCCTAATATTATTTTTGCCCTTTGTATATTAGCTTCATCTACCTTGATACGTGATAGCCAATATAAAATGGAGCCACTAATTTTTACAACTCCTATAGATAAATTTCAATATCTTGCTAGTCGCTATTTAGGCATTGTGACAGCTGCCATGTTACTTTTCTTCCTAGTAGTTGTTGCTATGATGGTCAGTATAATATTCTTAGATGAGTCATTAATTGGTCCGTTTCAGTTAAGCAGCTATGTACTAAGTTATTCAATTTTTATATTACCGACCATTTTACTCTGCTCTTCAGTGGTTTTTGCAACCGCTATGTTATCTAAAAATACTATTGCTGTTTATGTCGCTGGTATCGCTATTTATGTTTTGTATATTTTAGTATCAATTTTAGGGAATTCCCCAATGATGGCAGGCTCAAATACCTTATTAAGCGATAGCACAGGTTTTGCCGCATTATTGGAGCCCTATGGCTTAATTGCCTTTATGGAACAATCTGCATTTTGGACTAGCGAGCAACGTAATGTATTAGCTCCTGAATTTTCTGGTAACCTATTATTTAACCGCTTGTTATGGTTAGCGGCCAGTGTTTCTTTATTTGCTTATACCTACCATAAGTTTTCGTTTAGATCGGTTAGCAAAACCTCAAAAAAATCAACAACTGTCATTGAAAATGAAAATACCGACATAAATTCATCTGTTGAATCAAGTTATCAAGTAGTTGAGCCTAAACAAAACTTTGAAAATTTCAATTTTTCTATTTGGTTTTCAAAGTTTAAATTAGAGTATTTAACTGCCACTAAAGGTAAGACCTTCATCATATTAATGCTTGTCACTATGGTTTTTACTTTAGGCAATTTAATGGGCAATATTTTTGATGGGCCAATAAGTAATGGACAACCTTATTATCCATTAACTTCAATGATATTAGAGTTACTAAGGCAGCCGTTAACTGACATTGGCATGTTGGTCGCTATCTTTTATTCAGTTGAATTATATTGGAATGAACGACAGCTGAATATCGACTCGTTAATTGATGTAACGCCAACGAGAAACTTAACCTTTTATCTTGCAAAGTTAAGCACAGTTATTATGGTTTGCTTTACTTTGATTACCAGCAGCATTATTACCGCTATTGGCTTTCAGTTATCTCAAGGCATGTTAGATATTCAACCTTGGTTGTACCTTATTTTATATTATTACGCTGGCATTCCTATGTTGTTAGCCGCTTTCTTAGTACTTAGTTTACAACGATTAGCTAAAAACAAAGCTTTTGGTTTGTTATTAGGTATAGGCATTTTAATGCTGAGTTTTTTGATTAAGAAAAATGGCTTAGAGCACCCGTTGACTGTTTTAGCATTTCGTCCTGATTTTATTTTTTCTGATATGGCCGATACTATTTATCATGACGATGCTGTTCATTGGTACAACCTCTATTGGCTATCATTTGGACTGATTATTTCTTTATTAACGATTAAGTTTTGGCAGAGAGGCTCATCTAATATTGCTCAGAAATTTACCCAGCTAGGTAAAGGAGTGTTAACAAGCGCTGTCGGCATTTTAATCGCTAGTGGCAGTTATATCTATTATCAAACGAATATTTTTAATGACTTTCAAACAACGGAACAAAGACTGCAGTTTATGGCTGAGTATGAACGTCAATACAGTGAATTAGCTGAACTTCCTCAACCAACCGTTGTAGACATAAATGTTGATGTTGATATTTATCCTGACTCAAGACGTTACCAAGCAAAGGGTCGGTATATTATTGAAAATCAGACCGATAAAGTTATTGAAAAAGTGATGGTTTCAATTTTAAATCAAAGTCACATTAAACAAAGCATTGTCATCAAAGAGGCCAAACTTGAGCGATATGATGAAGAGTATCAAACTTATTTTTATCAGTTAAATAAGCCGATGAAAGTAGGCGATAAATTAATACTTAATTTTGACTTCAAAGTTTCGCATAACGCTTTTAAAGAGCTAGATGGCGAACACTACGTTACTAAAGGGGGCTCTTATATTGAACTGGAAGATATTATGCCACAGTTTGGTTATAACCAAAGGTATGTTATTGATGACGAAGAAGAAAGAGTCAAAAGAAACTTACCTTTAGTGAAACTCGCAATGCCAACCGTTGAAATGCAGCTAGAAAGTGATGATTGGGTTAACTTTGAAACCACAGTTTCTACCAATGCCTCTCAGCAAGTAGTCACCGTCGGGCGTTTACAGAAAACGTGGTCTGAAGAGGGTAGAAATTTCTTCCACTATAAAACTGATAATAAAGTACAACGTCAATTAGCGTACACCTCTGCAGAGTTTAAACAAATAAGTGAGTCATATAAAGGTGTTGATATAAATCTCTTTCATAGCCCTGCACACGATAAAGATAATCAATATACTTTAGATGCACTTAAACACACCATGGACTATTTTAGCAATAACTATGGCGCATATCGCTCTAACCAGTTTACCGTAGTGGAATTGCCATATTTTTCTAGTGCACAATCTTTTGGTAGTGCTCAGCCAGGTATGTATCTTGGCGTAGAAAACCGTTTCTTTAATCTCGATAACAGTGATATTGAATTTGAAGAGTTCAATCCGCTTTTACGGGGGGTGTCTCATGAATTCGCCCATCAATACTGGGGCGGGTATATCGATCCAAATTACGTTGGTGGCTATGCATTGTTAACAGAAACTTTATGCAAATATATTGAGTTAGTATTAGCAAGAAAACGCTATGGTGAATACTCAACTAATATTGAAGTTCACTTATCCCTTGACCGTTATTTACGTGCTCGGCCTTACAGTAACAATAGTGAAAAGCCTTTATTCTCTACTGGTTTTGAGCCTCATATTTATTATGCAAAGGGTAAACAAACCATGCATGCATTGCTTAATTTAATTGGTGAAGACAAAATAAACCAAGCATTAAGAGGGTTATTAAAAAATCATGGTTACCCTAAAAAACCGACATCGCTAGACTTGTTGGATGAGTTTTACCTTGTGGCAAACGGCAGACAAAAAGTGATGATAGATGATTTGTTTAAACGCGTAGTTTTTCATGACTTCACATTACACAGCGCAAAAAGTACTAAGTTAGCCAATGGTAATTATGAGACGAGGATTGATGTCAGTACAATAAAAGTGGTAGTGAATCCACAGAATAACAAAGAGCAAAAAGAGCTTATTGATGACTCTCTTGATATTGCCTTTTATTCAAGCTTTCCTGCGGTAGACAATGCCAATATGGTACTTATTCAGAAGATCAAATTTAACAAGGATCGTTCTGTTGTTGTCATCGAGTCAAAAGAAAAACCGAGTCATGTGAAAATTGATCCTAATCGATTTCGTATCGACAGAAACCTAATCGACAATGTTTTGTCTGTCGACTAACCAATTTAACTTGTCCAGCAAGCATGCCAATAAGCTAAAACCTATAGCATTGAAGTCTCTTTAAGTTATTGATTATTTAAAGAGGCAGTTTATTGTCTGTTTTATGATGAAAAAATGAGAGAAATATGAAATACACTATGCGTAAATGGTATTTACTAATACCAATGATGACAATGATGACTGCGGCATTAAATGCTCAAACACTCGATAATGCTAAAAATGCTTATTTTCATCGCGACTATCAGCAAGTAAAAAGTATTATCAAAGAATTAAAAGCTGAAAATGCTGAAGATAGATTGTTAATGGTTGAATTAGCGTTATTAACAATAGCGATAGATATTCATAATGATGTTGATGATGCCGGAGATGACTTAGAAGACTTTCTTGAAATTAATCCTGACAATGCAAATGTGCATTATATGGCGGGAATATTGTGGTATCACCATGCTGAAAATGTGTCAATTTTTAGTAAAATGTCAGTCTTAAATAATCATGTTGCAGCTTTAATCAAAGCCGCAGAGTTAGAGCCAGAAAACGAACGTTATCAATATGGCGCGGCGAGTGGTTATGGCCAACCTTCAATGTTGGGAGGTGATAAAGATAAACAAAAACCTATTGTTGAGAAATTAATGGTTAACAACTCCGCGTTTGCGCAAATGGCAATGATGGATTATTTGCAAAATACTCAAGATAAAGAAAATGGTTTTATTTTTATCACGGAAGTTTCAATAGCCTTTAAAGATAATATTGAAGTGCTCGAAAGGGCTGCTCAACTACTTTGGACTTTTGATAAAAAAGAACAAGCGGGCAATTTGTTTACTGCCGTTTGTTTGTTAACTCCTGGAGAGTTCGAAGCTTTTGTGAAATGGGGAGATGCTTGTTTATTAAGTGCTTATTTTGTACTTGATGGCACAGTCGAGAAAGAAGCAGGATTACTTTCTATTGATCGGCTAATTAAATACACGTCTGTTAAAGATGAAGAGTATCGTTATGCTTTGTCCATTCGAGACGAACTATTAGCCAAGTAAACTAAAACAATATATGTAACCTGAACTCTGGATAATGAGTACTTGATGTTTAAGTAAAAACAATAGCTTACGGCTGTTAAGAACAAGACCTACAAGATTAAGTATCTATATACTCTATCAATGTTTCAATTTTTCGACTATCAAGGCAAAACGTATATGAATAACGGGTTATTTATCGACGTTTTAACGCTGAGAATCGGATAAAGGGGAATATTGAGCAAGTGCTGCTTATCCAGAGTTAAGGTTATGTATAGGTAATGGTTCATATTGCTTAACCTGAGCTCGGGTTACTTAGTCATAAGGCGTTGAATCCCTTGTTTTACTAACTTATAGACACCATTGGCACTGAATGGCTAATGGTATATCAAGTCTTTTAGTCTATGCTTAAGCACAATCTTTTAAGTTAATAGAAGATTTGATGATGCTGGGCGATGATGCCCTGTAGATAAGTAAATATATGGAGATAAATATGAAGCAGTTCAAATTATTTTTGAGTTTTGTAGTCTCAATATTACTTTCTTCTGTCACCTTGGCAGAAGACAAAATGGAAATGTACACCTATGCCACTTACTTTAATTGTGATGTTGAATTAGAGCCCGCAGCCGATAAAGAAGTTAAAACTAATTATGCCCCCATTTACGAAGCCGCTGTCAAAGACGGCACTATAAAAGGTTGGGGATGGTTAGCTCACCACACGGGTGGGAAATGGCGTAGAATTTTGTACCATAGCGCTACTAGTATTCCAGGTTTGTTTGACGCACAAGATAAAATGGCTAAAAAATTTGATGCCGCTTATGGCAAAAAGTTTGATGCTCTCTCTAAAGGATGTAAAAGCCATGAAGATTACGTTTGGAAATATGAAGCAGGAAGTCCATTGGTGAAGAATACCCCTAGAGGAAAAGCCAGTATGTCAATTTACATGGTCTGTGATTTCAATAGAGAAAAGGAGGCTGATGAAATTGTTAAAGCTAAGTTCGCACCGGTTTACAATAGCTTTGTTGGTAAAGGAAAGTTAACTTCTTGGGGCTGGATGTCACATATTATTGGTGGGGAGTACAGAAAGTTAGCAACGATGACGGCTGAAAACTATGAAGATTTATTGAAAGCTCGTGCTGGTATCTTGAAAACGTTATTTGATGACTCAGATAATAAATCGGGTAAAGCGTTTAGTGAAATTTGTGGTTCTCACCAAGATTATTTATGGGATATCAAAATAGAGTCCAGATAGAGTAAGTTAATTAAACAAAATAAAGATCTATTATTTATAAAAAGCCATGTTGATTGGTCAACATGGCTTTATGTTTATTGAAATTTTAGTTGAATTCGACCGAAATCAATAATTTTTTATTCTGAAAATTCAGCTAAACACATTTCATCATTAATTTGTTCAACCCATTTATTCACACGCTCTTCAGTTAACTCTGGTTGTCTGTCTTCATCAACGCATAAACCAATAAAGGTAGTGTCATCAACTAATCCTTTCGATGCTTCAAACTCATAGCCTTCAGTTGGCCAGTTACCTACAACGATTGCACCTTTAGACTCAACGATATCGCGTAGTGGACCCATAGCATCACAAAAATATTCTGAGTAATCTTCTTGGTCGCCTAAACCAAAAATAGCGACTAATTTGTCAGTAAAGTCGATTTCTTCTAGATCAGGTAAAAAGTCATCCCAGTCACATTGGTTTTCGCCATAATACCACGTTGGAATACCTAGAATTAACATATCAAATTCTGCTATTTCTTCTTTGGTGCTTTTGGCGATATCTTTAACTTCGATAAGTTTCTTACCCAGTTTTTTCTGGATCATTTTACTTACTGCTTCAGTATTACCGGTATCACTACCGAAAAACAAACCTACAATTGACATGAAATATTAACCTTATAACTTTAAATTTTACGATTTCGCTAATTGATCTTTCAATAACGACTCTATAAGCTCGCCACGACTCACATTCTTTTCTTTGGCTAACTCTTCTAATTGTTGAAATAAACTATGGTGAATCTTAAATTCTACCCTTTTTAACCCGTTATTTTTGTCACGTTTAACTTGGTTTCGTTTATTTATTTTAATTTGTATATTGCGCGGGTGAGGGTTCGTTTTTGGACGACCAGGGCGCTTTTCATCACTAAATAAATCAATAGTGGTTAAATCACTAACTTCTTTTGCCATGTTATATACTCTTTACCATCTATCCAAGCCCCTGACTTTCCCAGAAAAATTGAATAATGCCCTTGGCGATAAAACCAAAGCACCCTAGAAATAAGACTAAATAAACAACATAACGGCCCATTTTAGGCACATCATTTGTTTTCATTACATCATGGATCGATAACCCAATGAAAATAAAGATAAAAGCAAAAAATAAATTTAGGCCTACCGCCTCAATAAGTTCTATATTTTCTGAAAGCATTATGACAGTACAATCTTACCCTAAAAAAAACTGGCGGCACTATAACATAAGGCGGGTGGCAAACCCATATTTTTGACAGCTAAACTAAGGGCTTTCAATCTTTAAAGACCAAAGAGCTTAATAGTAGTTTTAAGCAGTATAGTTTGAATTGTTGATATAGCTTTGATCGCCATCAAGTAACACAGAGTAGTTGTTTATTTTTTACCTGTTTTTAATCGTTTCTAAATTATACTTTCAAAAAATCGCTGACAATTTTATTAAATGCAGTTGTTTTTTCTGCGTGCAACCAATGACCGGCACCTTGTATAATTTTGACTGTGCTTGACGGCAGTATTTTATTAATTATTTCTTTATGGGTTATTTGTATGTAATCAGAATTTCCACCTTTGATAAATAGGGTCGGTTTGTCAAACTTATTTTCGCCTTGATAACCTGCCATAATTTGTTGATAACAACTAGCAATGAATTCAAGACTGCACTTAAATGAGTATTGGTTGTTG
The DNA here is from genome assembly GCA_022969175.1 of Colwellia sp. Taxonomy (GTDB): domain Bacteria; phylum Pseudomonadota; class Gammaproteobacteria; order Enterobacterales; family Alteromonadaceae; genus JALJPB01. The sequence continues at coordinate 100,988 of JALJPB010000001.1, forward strand.
TTATTTATCAAATTACGTAATAAAAACTGTCTAACGCCGATATTATCAACATAAGGGGCTAATTGTTTGTCTGCATCACTTCGTTTGTTTACTTGTGTTAAATCAATGGCCTTTAAGCCTTCAATAATTTTTGTATGGTGTGCTGGGTATTGAACGGGTGATATGTCAGCAACGATGAGCTTTTTAACTCTATCTGGGAAGGTAAGCGCCAATTGAATAGCAATTTTACCTCCCATTGAATGCCCTAAAACATAAGCTTGTTCAATAGCTAAGTGATCAAGTAAGTTTATAACATCTTGAGCTAGGCTGGTATATGCCATATCATTTTCATGAAAAGAATGTCCGTGGTTTCTAACATCTACACTAGTAACGCAGTAATTTTTGGCTAGTACTTTTGCTACCATATTCAAATTTTCTAAACTACCAAATAAACCGTGAATTAAAATAAGGTGTTCACCACTTCCTTGTTGTTGGAAGTTTAATAATGGCAATTTAATTGATGAAGAAGGTGTTAGTGTCATTGTTGTCTCAAAATGTTGGCTATATTTGGTAACAACTGACATTTTAACTGAATATTGTTTTATTTGGCATAAAAAGTAACAACAATTATCAATAGGCACTAGAGAGTTTTCATTTAGATAAGTATACTCTTGCCGCGACAATTTTTTTTGTAAGGTAGTATATGAAAGACATCGAAATAGACGAAGAGCTTTATCAATTTATCGTGAGTAAGACACAATTTATTGGCGAGAGTGCCTCTTCGATTTTACGTCGTTTATTATCTCTTGAAGATGACTCACAATCTTCAAACTCGGTAAACGAAGTGATTTCAGATGAAGAAACAGATAAAACAGTAGCACAAGAAACTATCGTTGAGGTCAATGAACCCGATGAGTTTGTAGCTAAAGATATTAATGAAACCGTTTTTAACTATGTCAATAAAGAAGAGTTGGCAATGCAACGTGGCGCTGTTGGCCGATTTTTATTGATTTTAGCAGCCTTGTATCGTGGTCATGCTTCACAATTCTCAGTAGTTACAGAAATTAGCGGTCGAGACCGTTTATATTTTGCAAAAAGTGAAAAAGAGCTGGCAGCCAGTGGTAGTAGTACCAAACCACGACAAATCCCTGATAGTCCATTCTGGGTAATGACCAATTCAAACACTACACGTAAAAAAATGATGTTAACTAAAGTAGCAAATGCTTTAGGTTACAACGATGATGATGCGGAGAAAATTCGCGAATTATTATAATTTCATCACCAAATTAAAATAGTAAATATCAAAAAAGTAGGGATTAAAGATGACAGTTCATCACCATGCAGGCAAACCAGCACGGCCAGAAGATAGAATAAATATTGGCCGTTTAGTCAGTGATTATTTCCTACTACAACCTGATGTTAGTTGTGTTGAGCAAAAAGTTACCTTTGGTACCTCTGGACATCGCGGTAGTTCTGAAAAATTAAGTTTCAATGAACATCACATAATCGCCATCTGTCAAGCCGTTGCCGAGTATCGTTTGGCGCAAGGTTTTCAAGGGCCATTATTTTTAGGTAAAGATACTCATGCATTGTCTGAGCCGGCATTTGCCAGTGCTTTATCGGTATTAATTGCTAATGGTGTTCCTGTTGTCATTCAACAAGATCAAGGTTTTACACCAACGCCAGTTATTTCTAGACTCATTATCAGCCATAATAAAAGCAACATTGAACAAGCTGACGGTTTGATTATTACCCCTTCTCATAATCCTCCTTCTGATGGTGGTATTAAATACAACCCTCCCCATGGTGGACCCGCAGAAGGTGAAATTACTAAGCAAATAGAACAACGTGCAAATGATATTTTAGCCAATAGTTTTACCGACATAGTTCAAATGCCATTTAGCAAAGCTATGCAGTCGAATTTATTAACAAAACAAGACTTTATCGAACTTTATGTTAGCCAACTTGATCAAGTGGTTAATATGAAAGCCATCGCACAGTCTGGTGTGACAATTGGTGTTGACCCTTTGGGTGGCTCAGGCATTCATTATTGGCCTGTTATTGCAAAAAAATACGGTATTAATTTAAAAATAGTTAATCCTGTTGTCGATGCCAGTTTTGCTTTTATGCCACTTGATAAAGATGGAAAAATTCGTATGGATTGTTCATCGCCTTATGCGATGGCTGGTCTTATTTCGATGAAAGATGATTTTGATCTAGCTGTTGGTAATGATCCCGACTTTGACCGGCATGGTATTGTCACCAAAACAGGTGGCTTAATGAACCCTAATCATTATTTAGCGGTAGCCATTAACTACCTTATGACCAATAGAAGTTGGCCACAAACGGCTAAAATTGGCAAAACATTGGTTTCAAGTTCATTAATTGATCGTGTAGCTGCTCATATCAATAGACCTTTAGCTGAAGTACCTGTTGGTTTTAAATGGTTTGTTGAGGGCCTTCATAATTCAAGTTTTGCTTTTGGTGGTGAAGAAAGCGCAGGGGCGTCGTTCTTAGCTTTAGATGGCAGTTGTTGGACTACTGACAAAGACGGTTTCATAATGGCTTTGTTGGCAGCTGAAATATTAGCGGTAACGGGTAAAGACCCACATCAACATTATTTAGAATTAGCCCAAAAACTGGGTCAACCATGTTATGGCAGAGTTGAAGCTGTCGCGAGTTTAGCTCAGAAAAAAATATTAACACAGCTTAGCGCTGATGCGATTACCACGGATAGTTTAGCGGGGGAAGCCATCGAACAAGTTTTAACCCATGCTCCTGGTAATAATGCCGCTATTGGTGGTCTTAAGGTAGTCACTAAAAACGGCTGGTTTGCTGCTCGTCCATCAGGCACTGAAGATATTTACAAAATATATGCTGAAAGCTTTATTGATGAAACTCATCTGCAAGTGATTATTAAAGAAGCTCAAGATATTATTGGTATTGTTTTTAAAAATGCCGGTTTGTAAGCTAATGACTAATTTTTACTTAATTGTCACCTAGTTCCCACTTAATGATCACTTAATTTTCAAGCTGATTTTCAATGTTAAGCCTTACAACGTTTTTTCGATATTAAAGCCAATGTGTTTGGCTTTTTTTATCACTTCTTCCATGCCCAGTATTTTTTGCTGACTTAAGCCCCACAGAGTTGTACTACGATTTCCGGTACGACAGTAAGCCACCATTGGCGAGCTAAGTGCTGCAACTATAGCAGTTAAAGCCGATATGTTTTCGACAAGGTATTCTCCAGGTATTATCGGCAAGTAATGATAACTAAGCCCTAATTCTTTTGTTCTTTGAGCCACTTCAGCAGAGCGTGGTGCATTAATCTCTTGATCTGGCCGATTATTAATGATTGTTTTTATGCCTAACCGGTTAAATTGTTCAAGATCGGATAAATCAATTTGATCGGCAATATAAATGTCTTGGCTTAATTTTTGTAATTTCATGATGATTTTATTTATTACCAAATGCATTAAGTGGCAGTGACAAATAGTGTCTACCATTCTCACTAACGGGAGGCAGGTGGCCTGCTCGTATATTGATTTGTACTGCTGGCAGAATCAGTTTTGGCATACTAAGGCTAGCATCTCTTTGCTTACGAAAAGTAATAAATTCTTCAATAGTGACTCGTTCATGGATATGAATATTTTGCTGTTTTTGTTCAGCTACTGAACTTTGCCAAGCATAAACGTCTCTATTGGGCGCTTTATAATCATGTCCGGTAAATAATTGTGTATTTGAAGGGAGTGCTAATATTTTTTGGATTGACTGGTACAAGGTACTGGCATCACCACCAGGAAAGTCACAACGTGCGGTGCCATAGTCGGGCATAAAGAGAGTGTCGCCGATAAAAGCAGCATTCTCAATTACATAACTAACACAACCTGGGGTATGACCGGGAGTATGTAAAACCGTAATTGAAAGGTTACCTAAAGGTAAAATATCTTCATCATTAAGTAGTTGATCAAATTGACTGCCATCGGTTGCAAATGACTCTTCAAGATTAAACACCGGTTTAAATAGTGTTTGTATTGCCGTTATTTGACGGCCGATAGCTATTTTTCCTCCTAGGTGTTCTTGCAGATAAGGAGCAGCCGTTAGGTGATCAGCATGGGCGTGGGTTTCTAATATCCACATACATTGCCAGTCTTGCTCTTTAACATAGGTAATTAACTGGTCTGCTAACACCGTAGAAGTTGTTGCTGAGTATGGGTCAAAATTTAATACTGAGTCGATAACCGCGCATTTTTTACTTAGTTTATCCGCTATCAGATAAGTGGCCGTATTGGTTATTTCATCAAAGAAACATTTAGTGCTAAGAGAGCCCATCAATAATCACATTCATAATGGTTATAAGTTAGAGCTTTATGATATATCTTTATTTTAATGATAGGTAGAAGTTTTCAGTTTTTGTCTGAAATTTGCTGATCCTGAGATATAAGCTGTGACATTTATTGAGCTAGTTAGATCTTTACATTGAAGGTTTACTCTTTAGTTGGTAGAAAATGTGTCATCAGTTGACATTAGTCGACCGATTTTTTGAGTAGTCGCCTAATTGGTAATTAGTCATAATCTTCTGATATTGGCCATCTTCTTTTAACTTTTTTAAGCCTTTATTGAACTGATCTAATAAATATTCACTATCAGGCAATGTTTTTGGAAAATAAATATAAGAGTCATAAACCCTAACTGGTTTCTTATGGTAGGTGATTTGTTCCATTGAGCCTTGTGGAAATCTTGTTGATAAAGAATACTCTGCAATTCCTGAGGTCATGGGAAAAATATCAATACGCCCGGCAAGCAGCTTTTTGAAATTTAAATCGTCATGCTGCGAACTATCCACAGTAAATATCTGCTCTTTTACGGCATTATTAAAGTCATCGCCGTAGTTTAAATTGTGAGTAACCCCAATACGTAAACCCGATAGGTCTTTCATTTTTGTCCAATTAAAGGTCGTGGTTTTTAAATGATAAAAATAAGTGCTAGAGGTAATAATGCTATCACTTATATACATACCCTTAATACGCTCTCTAGAATAGCCAAAGGATGCTGTAGCATCTGTTCGACCTGATTTTGCCATCATAAATGCTCTAGGGATAGGGTAGTATTGCCATTGAACTTTGATGCCCTGTTGAGCAAAAGCAAGCTCAATTATATGACTTACAACACCTTGGTGAGGTAATGTTTTTGAGTGTTCAGGGGGAAATTCAAAAGTGCTGATGGAAATAACATCTTTTGCTTTGCATATAAAACTTGTTGTTATGCCTATCCATGCAACAAAGAGAATATAAGGGATCTTAAACATTCAGTTGCCTTTAAAGAAATATTTTCGAAAATTGCATATATTTTACCTATCAGAATTTATAGCATTAAGTATTCTAAAATGACACTTTTAAACATAAATTATCAGCGTTAAATGCCGGCTACCTAATATGCTTTTTTAGGCGAAAATATAAGTGATTTGGCGTACACTAGGCCAAATCATTTAAAACTGGAAGTTAATGTGAACGAGTTACCAGCACAAGATCAACTATCAAAAGAGTTACAACAAACAGGAGATTTTCTTACCCTCACTCGCAAGTTTGAGTTTTCAATGCCTGCTTTCTCATTTGAAGTATCAAATAATGAGACAAATAGTTTATCTAAAGTATCGGTTCTTGATACGGGAATTATTATATTTGAACCCTTATCTCACTCATCAACAAAAGATATAGTATTGTCGAGTGCTGTTCATGGTAATGAAACTGCGCCAATTGAAATATGTAGTGAATTAATCAAGCAACTTATCTTAGGGAAACTACATCTTCAAGAGCGTGTATTGTTTTTGTTCGGTAATCCCGCATCTATTAATATCTCAGAGCGATTTGTTGAAGAAAACCTAAACCGCTTGTTTTCTGGTGGCCACTCTCAAGATCAAGGCAATGGCTCAGGGCTTATTAATAAAGAGCGACACAGGGCTTTATTATTAGAGAACACCGTAAGAGATTTTTTTGAAAGTGGTAGTAAAGTGAGCGACAACCGTCAACGTAGTCATTATGATTTACATACGGCTATTAGAGGTTCAAAAAATGATAAGTTCGCTGTTTATCCTTTCAGGCACGAAAAACCATGGAAAGAACAGCAGCTGCAATTTTTGTTGGCTTGTGGAATAAACACCATTTTATTGTCTCACTCACCAACAACAACATTTAGTTACTTTTCATCAAATGAATTTGGTGCCGATGCTTTTACCGTTGAACTGGGTAAGGTTAAACCTTTCGGTGAAAATGACATGGCTAATTTTTCAGCAGTAAGGCAAACATTAACACGTTTTATTTCAGGACAAGACTTACAACTTAAAGCATACTGCGCTGAAGATTTTAGTATTTTCGAAATTGATCAAACGATTAATCGTCATCATCAAGATTTTAAATTACATTTTTCTGATGATGTTGAAAATTTTACTGATTTTCCAATTAATACTTTAATTGCCAGTGATGGTGATATTGAACATAGAACAAAAAAAGCAGGTGAGGCTATTATTTTTCCTAATGCTGATGTTGCTATTGGGCAACGTGCACTATTAACCGTAACACCGACCAAAATTAGTTAATTGTTATTCTCTATAGAGTGAGTTTAGTTAAAATGTTTAAACTCACTTTTTCCTTATAAATTCATAGCTTAATCTTATCTGTAAACATTTATGCTCACTGTGAAGGGGCATTTTAAGGCTTATTTTGCTGTTAACTTGAATCTCAGTTTACGTAAAGGTAAAGTGCGGCGTATAAATAACAGCTATTAACCAGCCAGTTTTTGTCTCGATAAGTTGAACAATTTAGTCAATGTTTTTAGTTGTCTGCGAGTATAGGTCTATACTCACAGAGATAAAATAACGTTACACTCGTTCACCTTGCTGAAACAACTGGCTAGCAAGCAGATAATAAAGAGAATGCTATGAACTCTGACATATACAATGAAGGGCAGGTAGTACACCAACCTACTTTTATTGACGGCCACTCAGTCGACATCCCACTCCTAAAAATATTACAACAAGATGGCACCGTATATGAAGGTGCACAACTGCCAGAAATGGATCAAGAACTTGCTACTAAGGTTTATAAAACGTTAGCATTTCACCGAGTATTAGATGAACGTATGGTCGCTTCACAGCGACAAGGACGTTTAAGTTTCTATATCACAGCATTAGGTGAAGAAGCCGCCAGTGTTGGTGGTGCTGCGGGGTTAAAGCCGCAAGATATGATCATGACTCAATATCGCGAACAAGGGGCATTAATGTTTCGCGGCTTTAGCCTTGAAAACTTTATGAATCAAATGTTCTCTAACGCAAAAGATTTAGGTAAAGGTCGTCAGATGCCAATTCATTATGGCTCTAAAGAACTTAACTATATGACTATATCATCTCCTTTAGCTACACAAATACCGCAAGCTACCGGTTATGCCTATGGTCAAAAACTTCAAGGTTTAAACGCCGTGACCCTTTGTTATTTTGGTGAAGGTGCTGCCTCTGAAGGTGATTTTCATGCGGGCTTAAATATGGCCGCGGTACAAGAAGCACCGGTAATATTTTTCTGTCGTAATAATGGTTATGCCATTTCAACGCCATCAGATGAGCAGTATAAAGGTAACGGAATTGCCTCTCGTGGTGTCGGTTACGGCATTAAAACCCTTCGCATTGATGGCAATGACATTTTAGCCGTGATTTTAGCCACACAAACGGCTCGGGCTTATGCGTTAAAAGAAAATGCACCGGTATTAATTGAAGCGATGTCTTATCGTTTAGGTGCCCATTCAACCTCAGACGATCCCTCAGGTTATCGTACCCGTGAAGAAGAAGAAGTTTGGCAAGCGAACGATCCTATCCTTCGAATGAAAAACTGGATGTTAAAACAAAAGTGGTGGGATGAGACACAAGACACTGAACTTTTTGAGCAATATCGTAAAGATATTTTAGCGGCCGTTAAAGTTTCAGAGAAAATTGATAAACCACATTTAGATACCTTGATTACCGATGTTTATGATGTGCCACCGCTACATTTACAGAAACAATTCGAACAATTAAAAGAGCATATTAATAAATATCCTGATGCTTATCCATTTACTGCGGGGAAATTTTAATCATGGCTCAAATGAATTTATTACATGCTATTAATAGTGCATTAGATATTGCCATGCAAGAGAATGACCGTACGGTCTGTTTTGGTGAAGATGTTGGTCATTTTGGCGGGGTCTTTAGAGCAACTAGTGGTTTACAAGAAAAATTTGGTAAAGCTCGTTGTTTTAATACCCCTTTAGTTGAACAAGGTATTATTGGTTTTGCCAATGGTTTAGCATCTCAAGGCAGTATCGCGATTGCTGAAATTCAATTTGCTGATTATATTTTTCCAGCCTTTGATCAAATTGTTAACGAAGCAGCAAAGTTTCGTTACCGCAGTGGTAACGAGTTCAATGTTGGCAAGCTTACAATTCGTGCGCCATACGGTGGTGGTATTGCTGGGGGGTTATATCATAGTCAATCACCAGAAGCTTATTTTGCCCATACTCCTGGCTTAAAAGTGGTTATTCCTCGTAATCCTTATCAAGCGAAAGGTCTGCTGCTGGCATCGATTCGTGATGACAACCCAGTGATATTTTTTGAGCCCAAACGTTTATACCGTGCATCAGTTGGTGAAGTCCCAGAAGAAGATTATCAATTACCTTTAGGTAAAGCTGAAGTGGTCACTGTCGGTAACGATATCACTTTACTTGCCTGGGGTGCTCAGATGGAAATTATCGAAAAAGCCGCAGAAATGGCTGCTAACGATGGTATTTCTTGTGAGATTATTGATTTACGGACTATTTTGCCGTGGGATATTGAAACGGTTGTTAACTCAGTATTAAAAACAGGCCGTTTAGTTGTTTCTCAAGAAGCGCCATTAACTGCAGGTTTTGCCAGTGAAATTGCCGCGACAGTTCAAAAAGAATGTTTTTTACACTTAGAGTCTCCTGTAGAGCGAGTTTGTGGCTTAGATACTCCTTACCCATTGGCATTAGAAAAAGAATATGTTGCCGATCATTTAAAAGTATATGAAGCAATTAAACGTAGCGTAAATTACTAATTTATCGAGGCTAGAATAGATTATGAGTATAGATTTTATATTGCCAGATATTGGTGAAGGTATTGTTGAATGTGAACTGGTTGAATGGCTAGTGAAAGAAGGCGATACCATTGTTGAAGATCAACCGATTGCTGATGTGATGACCGATAAAGCTTTAGTGCAAATTCCGGCAATGCATAATGGTGTGATTGAAAAATTATATTACCAACAAGGTGACATTGCCAAAGTACATGCACCCTTGTTTGCTATTATCCCAGAAGGGACAAGTGCTGAAGTTGTTACCCGTAATATTGAAACTACGGCAAAGGTAGCACAAGTTGAGCAAGTAACGGTATCAGCCCCATCAACTACTTCAGTTGAAGACTTTATTCTACCTGATATAGGTGAAGGTATTGTTGAATGTGAATTAGTGGAATGGCTGGTCAGCGAAGGTGATATTATCGAAGAAGATCAACCGATTGCTGATGTAATGACCGACAAAGCTTTAGTGCAAATTCCTGCGATGCATGCGGGTAAAGTGGTTAAACTTCATTATGCTAAAGGTGAAATTGCTCAGGTTCATCAGCCGTTATTCTCAATAGAAATTACGGGTAGTGCTAGCGCTACCAGTAATGCATCTGTACCCGTTGCTGCGCCTACTGTCGCTGAGAGTACCTCAACATCTGCGGTAGCAAATAAACCTGTGCCAGCAACAAATACTGCGGTCGCTGCGAAAACCACCAATAGTAAAGCTGTGGCTAGCCCAGCTGTACGCCGTGTTGCTCGTGAATTAAATGTGAATATTCATCAAGTGCCAGGGTCCGGTAAAAAAGGCCGAGTTTATAAAGAAGATGTGGTGGCATTTACCCAAGCTTCAGTAACTCAAGCCATAAGTACCACTAGTACACTTGTTGTTGGTGGTACGCGGGTTGAACCCATTCGAGGTATAAAAGCGATAATGGCAAAAGCTATGGTCAATTCCGTATCAACTATTCCTCACTTTACTTATTGTGAAGAAATTGACATGACTAATTTGATCAAACTTCGTAAGGGACTGAAAGAGGTTTATGCTAAACAAGACATTAAATTAACCATGATGCCATTCTTTATGAAGGCGATGTCTTTAGCGTTAAAAGAGTTCCCTATTATTAACTCTCAAGTTAATGACGATTGTACTGAGTTAACCTATTTTGACGATCACAATATCGGTATGGCAGTAGACTCAAAAGTCGGCTTGTTAGTGCCTAATGTTAAACAAGTGCAAACAAAATCAATTTTAGAGTTAGCTAAAGATATTACTCGCTTAACTACCGATGCCCGAAGTGGTCGTGTGCAAGCGGTTGATTTAAAAGGTGGCACTATTACCATTTCAAATATTGGTGCTATTGGCGGTACAATTGCTACGCCTATTATTAACAAACCTGAAGCGGCAATTGTTGCTTTAGGTAAGTTGCAAACCCTTCCTCGCTTTAATGCCGCTGGTGAAGTTGAAGCCCGCAGTATTATGCAAGTTAGTTGGTCTGGCGACCACCGGATTATTGACGGCGGTTCAATTGCTAGGTTTTGCAATTTATGGAAGTCATTTCTTGAAGAACCGAGCAATATGTTAGTACATATGAGTTAATATATTAACTCATATGATATTCGTTAAAAAAACCTGTTTTTGCAGGTTTTTTATTGGCCGCATATTGCTCTTATTCCTCTTAATAACTATTAGAAATAGATTAGTTGATTGCTATAAAATGCGTATTCTGTTGTAATCCTCGGGTTAATTTTTAGGAGTATATTTACTTCTTCTAACTCGGAATTAGTTTATTCATGCTTAAAAAAATTTCATTACTTGCTTGTTTATTTTCACTGCCAACAATGGCGGAAGAAGGTGGCAGTGGTCATTATATGCCCGGCTCTATGTCATCATTTATTGATGGTGTACCACCAACAAAAACTTTAATCGTACGCTTAAATCTATTGGAATATAATGGCAGTTACGCTAATCAATTACCTTTTTCGGGTTTAACCGCTGGTAATGTTGATGTGACATCCAAAGCTGTTGGTTTTACTATGTTGTATCGACCTGATTTTGACTTAACTTCTGTAGGTTTAGATAAAGACTGGAGTTATGCCTTTAGTGCAACACTGCCTTATGTTGATATAAATGTAACTGCTGATGTGATGACCGCAAAGTCTAGTAATTTTCGTAAATCAGATAGCGACCAAGCACTTGGCGATATTATTTTAATGCCATTGATGTTGAATCAAAACATATCACCAGATTTAAACATCAATTATCGTATCGCTTTTTATGCTCCAACGGGAAGTTATGAAGTAGGTAAATTAGCAAATACCGGTAAGAATTTTTGGACTGTCGAGCCGACTGTCGCAGCTGTTTATTTAGGACAGAAAAATGGAATTGAAGCCAGTGTCTTTGCCGGTATAGATTTTAATGCCGAAAACAAAGATACCCAATATAAGTCAGGTGCTCAGGCTCATATCGATGGTACACTTGCGCAGCACTTTCCTTTGTGGGGTGGTTTAGCAGGGGTAGGGGTTTCTGGTTTCTATTATAAACAAATTACCGGTGATAGTGGCGAAGGTGCAACTTTCGGCGATTTAAAAGCGAAAACAGTTGGCGCTGGGCCGGTCATTTCTTTTGTTTCAAAAATTGGCTCTACTGATGTAATGGCTGAATTTAAATGGTTACATGAGTTTAGTACCAAGAAGCGAGTTCAAGGTGATACATTATTCTTAAAAGTGGTTGCTAAATTTTAATTTAAGCAATTATATTACCATAAAAAAAAGCCAACAAAATTTGTTGACTTTTTTTGAAACCACAACTTTATTTAATCTGCGGTGTGATTTTTCATCGACTCGGCGACCAATTTTTCAATGGATAACGAAGTTGGTTTCTGACTGGGTGGAAACTGTAGCAGTGTTTGAATATGAGCGCCCATTTTGGCCGTCACTATATTAAACATCCATGACTTATGCTGTAATAAATTTGCCGGCGGCCTTGGGTCTTGTCCATAAGACTCAAAAGGGTCTTGTCTTAAATTATATACCCAAGGTAGTTCTAGTTTAGTTGTAGTGCCGTAATAACCGTCACGAACAGCAAAATGTGCTTTCCATTGATTAACTCGAATGGCGTTTGGACTAGCTTCTGCCCAATAGATAAAGTCATTACGCTCAGATTTATCATTCTTACCGGTCCAGTAATCTAAGTTGTTAACACCATCTAAATAAACTTTCTTAACTGTATCTGTGCCAACTTTATCGCCTTTTTTCAGACGTTCAGCTAAGTTATCGGTATCGACACCTGCTGCAGCAGCTAAAGTGGTAAATACATCCATATGCGCTTGAATACCGTTAAATTCAGAGCCTGCTTTAATATGTCCAGGCCAGCGAACTAACATAGGTACCCGTACACCACCTTCCCAGGTTGTCATTTTTTCACCACGGAACGGTGTGGTACCACCCTCGGGATAGGTACTATGTTCAGGGCCATTGTCTGTGGTATAAACGATAATGGTATTATCAGCGATACCCATTTTTTCTAATTTATCTAGCACTCGGCCGATATCTTCATCGTGCTGCAACATACCCGCGCCATGATTGTCATCGTAGCTAGTGAACTCACGAACTTGTTCATGATATTTTTTTGGCACATAATTAAAGACGTGCATTCGAGCTGGATTAAGCCAAACAAAGAAGGGCTTATTTTCAGCTTTAGCTTTTTCCATGAATTTAAAAGTGTAATCTAAGTATTCGGTATCTAAGTTATTTAAACGCTCTGCGGTCACTTGTCCAGTGTCGATAATTTTTTGTTTGCCGACTTCACCAAACCTTGCATCCGGAATTGATTTGTCATGGCTGTTGGTTGCCCAAGTATGTAAGATCCCGCGAGGACCATATTTCTTGAAAAATTTATTGCCCTTGGGGTAATCATTATCCAAGGGTTCTTGTAAAACATTTAAGTGGTATAAATGGCCATAAAACTCATCGAAACCATGTACTGTTGGTAAATGTTTATTGAGATCGCCTAAATGATTTTTACCAAATTGGCCCGTTGCATATCCTTGTTCTTTAAGTACTTCAGCTAGGGTTACATCTACAGCTTGCATGCCCAGAGAACTACCTACCATACCTACTGTGGTCATGCCTGAACGAATTGGGTAAGTACCCATAATAAAAGATGCCCGCCCAGCGGTACAGCTTGGCTGACCATAGTGGTCAGTGAACAGCGCGCCTTCCTTAGCAATTTTATCTATATTAGGTGTGCGATAGCCCATGACGCCGCGGCTATAAGCACTAATATTATAAGACCCTATATCATCCGCCATGATAACAAGAATATTTGGTTTCTCTGTTGCTTGACTATAAGGCGTGCTTACCATCAAGCCAGCAAAGGCAACTGCAGACAACAGCAAAGGGATGCCTTTTTTAACATTGAGTATACTCATTCTCTTTTCCTTTTTATTAATATAATTAATTACCTTAAGGTAATCATTTACGGGGATTTTATTTACTGTTCAAAAGAGTAGATATTTTTCCAGTCTTCTTTCATATCAATAAGCAGCCAACCGCGTTTAGGCGCTTCATCTAAGGCTTTATCTAGCTTTCCGACAACTTTTGAATGTCTGTCATAAGCCCATTCACGTTCAGCATCTGTATGATGAACTATGGCGGAGAGTCTTGCGCCATCGCCATTGCTAACCCATTCCAGCATTTCAAAGTCGGCATCTGAATTACCAAAAGCGGCGATAGGTCGACGGCCAATATGGCGATGTATGCCAACGGGTTTGCCAGCATGATCATCATTAAAGAATAAACTTGGTTTACGCACTAACTGATATTTGCCCTTATATAACTCATAACTAGTGCCTAAATCACTGCCGATAATATTCTCTGGGGGCACAGCATAAATATCTTGCGCAACTGAGCGCATAAATTCCAAGCCGCCAGCTGAAGCGATATATACTTGGAAATCATTGGCTCGTAGATAACTCATCAGTTCAATCATAGGTAGGTAAGCAAGTTTGATATAAGGCTGATTAAAACGTGGGTGTTTAGCCGTATGAAGCCATTCTTTAGCAATCTGGTTAAATTCGTCTACGCTAATATTGGCGTGGGTGGCCATGACTATTTTTATCAAATCGTCTTCTGTTAGGCTCGCGATCACTTTTTTGTCACCGGAAAGAATGCCTTTAAAGGGCTGGGTGTGCTGCCATTCAGGATGGTCTTTTTCTATAGATTTAAGTCGCTCTAGAGCAAAGGTAAGTTGAAAGTATAAGGTCTGCTCAGTCCATAAGGTGCCGTCGTTATCAAATGTAGCAATTCGTTTGTCCAGGGGCACGTAATCTAAGTGTTTTGTGTCAGTGACTCGGTTGACAAAATCAATGATAGTGGCTTTTGTTAAGGTGTTTTGCCACGATGACATTAAGTCATCTTGCTCGGCAGCGACAACAAACAGAGTTTGCCACAGTACTAATATAGCTAAAGTGATGCTTTTGGTCGACTTTATATTTTTTAGCATGTCCTATATCCCTATAGTTTTTTTTTATTTTTTTGCTTAATTATCTTGTGATTCATGTGATAAAAGACAATGTCTAGAAGATAGTAACAGTCAAAGTTAAACGGTCAAGGAGTTAAAATGAATGATGTTTAGTCTACTAGTTGAGGATATGACAGGAACTAATTAAATGTAATTATTTATCAATAGCTTATGGTTTTGTAACTATTGTGTATCAATTATTAAATTTATGTTAAATGTTTTTGGAATCATATTGTTTGCCTAACTAATTTAGGTATACTATTGTCAATATTTTATTGTGCACTTAATAGTCGACCTTTATTTAGGTCAAGGAAGAAAAATTGGAATTTTCAATGAAACTAAAAACGATAGTTTTAGTTTTCACTCTGTGCGCGACACCATCGGTTATGGCAACCGATGAAAAATCTACAGAAGAAGAGGGCGTTGTTGCCAATAAACTCTATTTTACCCCAGTACCCGTTATTGGTTATAACCCAGCCAACGGCACCATTTATGGTGTTGGTGCTTCTGCCAGTTATTATTTTGGCGATCCTAAAACCACTAAAGTTTCAAACTTATTGGCTGGTTTAGCAAAAACATCATTAGGGCAAAGTATTTTTTTATTTAAAAGTACCGCCTTCACCGCCAATAATGATTGGGCGCTTTTAGGTGATTGGCGCTACCTTGATACCTCTCAACCTACCTATGGTTTAGGTACCGGTCCTGACTCATCAAGGTTGGTAACCAGTGGGCAAGATATTGAGTTTGATGACGATATTTTTTCTGGCACCTATGACGAAACTCAAATGATGGCGTATAAATACTTTCGCTTTTATGAAACTGTATTAAAACGTATCAACGGTGATTGGTATGTTGGGCTAGGTTATGGTTTAGATAAGTTTACTGATATTGAAGATAATCTACTGGATTTGACCAGTGATGAAAAAGTTATAACTTCTCATTACAGTTATAGCGAGCTTAACGGTTTTGAATCCACCGAGTATACCCTTTCTGGTTTATCGCTTAATGTGATGTTAGATAGTCGTGATAACGCAATTAACCCCTCAAAAGGACAGTATGCGTTAGCGACTTATAAATATAACCCTGAATTCTTAGGATCAGATAAAGACTCCAGTACCTTATGGTTAGAATACCGTAAGTTTCATAACTTTACTCCGGGTAAAAAATATCCTGATGTTTTGGCTTTTTGGGCTTATGGTAGTTTTGTCACCAGTGGCGAAGTCCCTTATATGACGTTACCTGCTACTGGTTACGACCAATATGCTCGTAGTGGTACGGGATATGTGCAAGGAAGGTTTCGCGGTCAAGATTATGCGTATGTCGGCGTAGAGTATCGTAAACATTTAACCACACTGTGGGGCGTGCCTGTAGGTGGTGTAGTGCAAGTGAATGCTTCGACGGCTAGTGCAACCGGGCCAAATGATGTCAGTTTAGGTGAATACATTAAGCCAGGTTATGGTTTAGGTTTTAGGTTTATGTTGGACAAAAAAACCGGCACCAACGTCGGTATTGATTTTGGCCGAGGTGCTGATGGTGCCAGTGCTTTGTATGTTCGTTTAAATGAAAATTTCTAATAGTAAATTCTAATAGTAAATTCTAATAGTAAAGAATGTACCAATATCCAATATTGGTGGTTCATAATAATAGGGATAAAATATGAAAAGTAAAATATCGTTAATCGCAGTTACCGTTCTATTAGTATTAGGAGGCTGTTCTGAACAGCAAGCCGACTCAGAAAAAGATCAGGCTCACGTCAAGGCAGTAAGCGAAAACACCACGACTAAAAACAAGGATGAATCAGTAGCGGCTAGAGCACAAACCATCAAGCAGCAAGAAGATAATGCCCCTTCTAACCCGCTGAAAAATGCTTATTTTGGTGAGACCCATATGCATACTAAATATTCTTTAGATGCCTATATTGGTGGTAACCGAATGAGTCCGCTTGATTCGCTTCAATTTGCTCAAGGACAAGAAAAAACTATTAATGGTCAATTACATAAATTGCATCGTCCGCTAGATTTTGCCGCGACTACCGATCATTCAGAATACATCGGCGAGATGTATACCACGTTTGATGAGGAAGCTGTTGGCCATGATAATGAAACTTTAAAAGAGTTACGCAGCTTAACCGAATATAAAGATCAAATAGCTTGGTTTATTAAATATGTTATCTCAGTAAATAGAGGTGATGCTAAACCTGCTCACCCACCTTTTTATACCGGAGCTGAAAGTACTAAAAGTGCTTGGCAAATAATTTTACAAGCAACAAAAGAAGAGTATAAACCGGGTGTTTTTACCACACTCGCTGCCTTTGAGTGGAGTGGTGCACCTCAAGGTGGCAATTTACATCGCAATATCTTGTTTAGAGATATGGTAGTGCCTGAACAGCCGATGAGCTACTTGGAAATTAACCGTGAGGATGACTTATGGTTATGGTTGGCTGAGCAAGAGAAACAAGGCAGTACTGTATTGTCTATCCCTCATAATTCTAATGCCTCTAAATTAAATATGTTTAATCCTAATGACGCTAAAGGTAACCCTATTACTAAAGAGTATGCCGAGCTTCGTAGTCACTTTGAACGTACTATCGAAATGATGCAAATCAAAGGCAACTCAGAAGTGCATCGTAGCTTTTGGCCGGCCGATGAATTTGCTGATTTTGAAAATGCCGATTCATTAGCCAAGTTTAGTAACCGAGCGTTAGACAAACGTAATTTCGTTCGTTGGGGCGTGATTGAAGGTTTGAAGCACTATCAAAATATTGGCGTTAATCCATATAAATTAGGTTTTAATGGTGGTACCGATAGCCACAATGGCTTAATGGCTGATGTTGCTGAAGACAATTACATCGGAGGCCATGGTGCGGTCGATAATACCCCAGAGTTACGCAGAACTGGGCAAGTACCAGAATGGCTTGATGCTAAAGATGAAAGCATAGGTTCTATTACTGGCGTGTGGGCAGAAAAAAATACCCGTGCCGCTATTTGGGATGCGATGTATAACCGCGAAGTATATGGTACTTCGGGTCCAAGAATTCAAGTTCGAATTTTTGCTGGCGAAAATTTAACAAATAACCACAGCGACATTAATGCTATGGTCAAAGAAGGCTATGATAAAGGTGTTCCTATGGGCGGTACCATTGCTGGTGCAGATTCAGCGCCAACTCTCACAGTTTGGGCGGTTAAAGACAGTATTGGTGCTAACTTAGACCGTATTCAAGTTATCAAAGGTTGGGTAGACAGCCAGGGTGAACAGAATGAAAAAATCATCAATGTTGTTTGGTCTGATAATAGGGTCAAAGATATAAATGGTAACTTATCGAAAGTCGGTAATACCGTAGATTTAGCAACCGCTAAATACACCAATACCATTGGCTCTTCGATGTTAATGGGCAGCTTTACCGATAATGAATTCAATCCTGATTTACCAACACTATATTATGCTCGTGTTATTGAAATACCAACACCACGTTGGTCAACTTATGATGCGGTGCGTAATAACTTGCCATTATTAACGGATGTGCAAGCTACTATTCAAGAGCGTGCTTGGAGTTCGCCTATTTGGTTTACTCCAGCAGCAGAAACTGCTCGTTAATTTATGTTATTGGTTGGTGATAAAAAAACAGTAAAAGGAATATCCCGCTTAGGGCTATTCCTTTTTGTTTGTTTGTTAATGACTGTTAATAGTCATACCGTACGGGCAAATAAAATTCAGCTGGCTTATTTACAAATTGAAACGCTCCCTTGTAGCGCTAAAGCTGATAACAGCAACAGCTGTTATCAAGGCATTTGGAAACAGCCAGCAGCTGCTAGTAACGCACCGCTAAGTTTGCAATTTAGTGAAGGGGTAAAAATTAGTAAAAAAGCACTGCCAACTTTACTAAATGGTGCCAACATCCAATCTTTTACGCTAATAACTTCGCAAAGTTTGGCTGATAAAAGTCTGACTATTATCAATTTAGAAAAAACTGATGTCGAAGTAATGCTTAACTATAAAAGTATTGATAACGACTATTCAGTGCGAATAACACCGTCAAATCCTAGTTATACTTTTGTTGCTAGTCCATCGTCCTGGCAAACGATACAAAGCTATACCTTCTTTGGTATTGAACATATTTTAGAAGGTTACGATCACCTGTTGTTTGTCTTATGTTTGTTATTGATTGCCTCAACGGTTAAAAAACTCTTGTGGGCAATCACAGGATTCACCTTAGCGCATTCTATTACCTTAATGCTCAGTACACTTAATATAGTGCAATTGCCAATCGTGGTGGTGGAAGCTGTAATTGCTTTGAGCATCGTTTTTCTGGCAACTGAAATTGCCAAAAACAGCTTTAATAATTCACAGAAAACCTCGTTAACTTACCGTTATCCAGTGGTAGTCTCTAGTAGTTTTGGTTTATTGCACGGCTTTGGTTTCGCCTCTGTATTGCTTGAATTAGGCTTACCAAAAAATGATCAGTTTTTAGCTTTAGCTTTTTTCAATGTTGGTGTGGAAATAGGGCAAGTCTTGTTTATTACTTGTACTTTATTACTGATATTAATTGTTAAAAAGCTAACTAACATCAGTATATTAGCCATGGATAAAGTAAAAAAAGTAAATGCCTATTTTATAGGATCTATTGCTAGTATGTGGTTAATCGAAAGAGTGATGCAGTTTTAGCTAATTTATTTAGGCATATGCATATTAGGCGTATAAGTAAATCACTTTACCTTAGCAGATAATAAAAGGAATAATTATGTTTAGAAAATCAATTTTAGCTGTGTGTATCGCTAGTATAAGCCTATCGGCTTGCGGTGACCAAACTCAAACGAGTGCTGAGTCAACAGTGGGTGAAAAAGTTAAACTCATTGAAGAAAAACCGAATAAAGCAAGCCAAGGCGAGGCTGATTTAGCACTTTCAAGTGATGCTGTTTTTTCACCTTTCGCTGACAGGGATTACCCAACACAATTGCTTTTTGGTGAAACTCATATTCATTCAGCTTTATCAGCCGATGCCGGTGGCGGAGGCACAACATTACTGCCTCGCGATTTATACCGTTTTGCCCGTGGTGAACAGGTATTAAGTAATACTAGTCAACCGGTTAAATTAGACCGCCCGTTAGACTTTATTTGTTTAACTGAACATACCGATGGTATGGGGGTGATCACGGATATTTTAAAAGGCACAAAAAATATCTTAGCCGATGAACAAGGTGCTAAATTTCATCAACGCTTTAGCAAGGGCGGCGCTGAGGCTAAACAAGCTTCATTTGATTTGATTTCCGCCTTTGCAAATGGCGAACTCTCAAGCGCCTTAGTGTATCAACCCGGAAACCCTGGTTATAGCCGCACTTGGCAAGACTTAGTACAAGCGGCAGAAGAGTTTAATGAGCCACACCGTTTTACTACAATGATTTCATATGAATGGACTTCTATGGTGAAGGGCAATAACTTACATCGTAATATTATATTGCGTGATGGTCCTGATAGAGCCTTGCAAGTATTACCTTTTACCATGACAGCTCCTATTGGTAGTGCTAATCCACAAGATTTGTGGAAATGGTTAGCTGATTATGAAAAAAATACCGGTGGTCGTGCCATCGCTATTCCGCATAATGGTAACCTTTCTAATGGTTGGTTATTTGCTCTGCAAGATGATTTTAATAACGGCGCAAAATTTGATTTGGCGTATGTGACCGAGCGAGCTAAGTGGGAGAAACTGGTAGAAGTTGGTCAAACAAAAGGTGATAGCGAAACTCACCCTGTATTATCACCTGATGATGAATTCGCCGACTACGAAACTTGGGATTTTGGTAACCTTGATTTAACCACCAAAAAAACCGATGCCATGTTGGCGACGGAATATACTCGTTCGACCTTAAAAAATGGCTTGTTGCTTGAAACTGAACTGGGCGTAAACCCGTTTAAGTTAGGTTTTGTTGGCGGCGGAGATATGCATACCTCCTTAGTGACACAAGATGATGATAATTTTTTTGGTGCTTTTACTT
>JALJPB010000010.1 GCA_022969175.1 Colwellia sp.
ATTATTCGACCCAATTTTACTTCGTCCTGTAGATGATCTTGAACTAACTGTTCGTTCAGCTAACTGTTTAAAAGCAGAAGCAATTCAATACATTGGTGATTTAGTACAACGTGCTGAAGTTGAGCTTCTTAAAACGCCTAATTTAGGTAAGAAGTCTCTAACTGAAATCAAAGACGTGTTAGCGTCTCGTGGTTTATCTCTAGGCATGCGCCTAGAAAATTGGCCACCAGAAAGCATCGTTGATAACGACTAGTTCGATCATCGTTTTTTTAAACAGTTAAGATAAGGATTAACTTATGCGTCATCGTCAAAGCGGTCGCCAGTTAAACCGTAATAGCAGTCATCGTAAAGCGATGTTCCGCAATATGGCAAGCTCTTTAGTTAAGCACGGCGTTATTAAAACGACTGTAGCTAAAGCTAAAGAACTACGTATGGTAGTAGAGCCATTGATTACATTGGCTAAGACCGACAGTGTTGCAAATCGCCGTTTAGCGTTTGCTCGTACACAAGATAAAGAAGTAGTAGGTATTTTATTCAACGAACTTGGTGCTCGTTACCAAGAACGTCCAGGTGGTTATACTCGCATTTTAAAATGTGGTTTCCGTACTGGTGATAAAGCGCCTATGGCCTATATTGAATTAGTAGACCGCCCAGTAGTAGAAGATGCTCCTGAAGTAGTTGAAGAAGCAGTAGAAGCTTAATTTAACTACGTTAAATTATACTTTGAAAAAACGGAGCTTCGGCTCTGTTTTTTTTTGTATAAATTTTATTCATTTAATAATCAGTGCATATTCTAATTTTAAAAAACTGTTGTTAGTCATGTAAAGTAAAGTTCTGTTTCTTGGTATTTTCTTGACCCATTTACCATTTCCTCGTATAACATTATGCTTGCATATAATATTTCAGCTTAAGGTCATCTTTTTATGTCAACTCGAAATCCCATCATTGCGGTAACCGGTTCATCAGGGGCTGGTACTTCTACGACAACTGAGTCATTCGAACACATCTTTAGAACCTTAGGGATAAATGCTATTAATGTTGAAGGTGATAGCTTTCACCGATTTTCCCGCCAAGAAATGGATTTAGAAAAACGTAAGGCAAAAGAGCAAAGTAAAAACATTAGCTATTTTGGTGATAAAGCTAACGACTTTGATGGTTTGGAAAGGCTCTTTAGGGATTACTCGGAAACAGGTAAAGGAAAAATGCGCAAGTATCTTCATACTTTTGATGAGGCTGTGCCTTATAATCAAATGCCTGGGACTTTTACTCCTTGGGAAGAACTTGGTGATGGTACTGATTTACTCTTCTATGAAGGCCTACACGGTGGGGTTATCACTGAGACCAATGATGTCTGTAAACATGTTGATTTACTTATAGGAATGGTACCCATTGTTAACCTCGAGTGGATTCAAAAAATAATTCGTGATACCAACTCCAGAGGCCATTCTAGAGAAGCTGTTACCGCGAGCATTGTTAGAAGTATGGAAGATTACATTTCGTTTATAACACCGCAATTCTCTCGAACCCACATCAACTTCCAACGGGTTCCTACCGTTGATACTTCCAATCCCTTTAGTGCCAAAGCTATTCCAACACTAGATGAAAGTTTTGTTGTTATTAGATTCAGAGAAGTGAGTAATGTCGATTTTCCTTACTATTTGAGTATGATTGATGGCTCATTTATGTCACGAATGAGCACTATGGTTGTACCTGGTGGTAAAATGGGTTTAGCAATGGAATTAATCTTAACGCCGCTCATTGAGGACCTTATGAAGAAAAAGTCTGACTCTAATAAACAAATTGATTGGATGAGTGATTTATAAGTTACCAGCTATGTATGTTCTGTAGAATCAAAAAGTTCTTGAAGCTCTTCATAAACAAGGTTTAAAATTTGAGATTGTTTATCTTTGCTTATTTCATCTGTGCTAGTTTTAAATAAGAAATCAGATGTTATGACTTCTTTTTTAATAAGTTTAGTATGAAATAACTTTGAAGAAAGTAAATTATTGTTCTTAATATGATACTTTGTTATGCTTTGTTGATCTAAACAGTCGCTTATATTGGAAAGCTTTTGGTCATTAAAGTTTTTTTGCCCTGAAACACCTCTTGTCATTCCTCTGATCCTATAATCAATATCTATAACATCAGCATTGAACTCTTCTAGGAGGTAATTAAGTACCTTTAATGGTGAAATCACTCCGCAAGTCGATAATTCGATATCGGCTCTAAATATCGCGATACCGTCTTGTATATTATCTTCTGGGTAGGTGTGAATGCACAGATGGGATTTATCTAGATGTGCGACCAAAGATTCAGCTTGAGCTTCTTCAGAAATCATCAAGGTGACACTTGCACCCTGAGGTTGATAATTTTGTTGGGCAACATTTAAAACATTACCGCCAATAGCGTGACAAATATCAGTAAGTAATAAGCTTAACCTTTGCGAGCTATAGCGTTCATTTATATAATCGTTATAGTGAGCTTGGTGCTCAGGCTTATGAATATAATGGAGTTTGTAAAACGAAAAGCTTAAGTTTTTTGTTAAATTATTAAAGCCGTACAACTGCAGCTTTCTGATATCTGTCATTTAGTTTACTAAAGCTCTTTAATACTATAATCGTGAGTAATATTAACCGTTTTATTAAGCATTAAGGCGACAGAGCAATATTTATCTGCAGACAACGTTACCGCACGCTCTACATGCTTTTGACTAATGTCTTGGCCTTCGATGATGAAGTGCAAATGAATATCTGAAAATAATTTAGGGACAGTATCAACCCGTTTGCCAGTAATTTCAACTTGGCAGTCGGTAATCTTCTGACGTGATTTTTTTAGTATGCTAACAACATCAACAGACGAACATCCACCCAAGGAGATTAGCACACTCTCTAGTGGACTAGGTGCTAAGTTGCCACCATTTGCGTCCAATACCAGGGTATGGCCACTTTCAGATGTGCCTAAAAAAAGTTCGTCGCCTATCCATTTTACAGTTGCTTTCATTGTTTTGTCCTAATTGGAAAAAGTTCCTCTATAGTAACTAACGGCTAGAGGTGAGACTAGTGAATTTGTCGTTGAAATTGTATCAATGGTCGTAAAGTGGACTTGTTTAATTTGATTTTAGTTGTTTAATAGTTGGTGTATCTCCGAATCAAATAAGTTTTTAATTAATCCAGAAAACTCTTTGATGAAAGTCACTTGTGCTGGGGTTACCTGATGATCCATAACACTTGAGAGTATTTCTTCTAGATCGTAAACTATGGCATCTACTTCGCGAATGATGGTATTTCTCAAGTTAAAGGTTAATGATGTATTTTGACTGCATACGGTAATTATTTGATTGCTTAATTCTTCTTCAATGGTTGCCATAACACTATCAGCGTGGGAGTTTTTTGCAGCAGAGTGTTCAAACAAACTTAAGTGCTCAGTTAAATACTCAATAATGTGAATATAACCTTCAGTATCAGTAACCATAATTTGTTCTGTTTGCCGATTGTAATTTACAGTATAGCGACACTTTACCTTTATTTTGACAACTTGATCAAGAAATTGCCCAAAACAGAAGTAAAATATCTATTTTGGGCAAATTTAAAAGTAGTATTTTAGGCGGCAGCATTGGTGCTTTCAAAAATTTTATCGGCAGAAGCAGCGACAAAACCTGAATACAATTGACCATTGTCGAGTGGATATCGTTTGGCGAATTCATAAAAACAGCTAGGAACTTTGACAGTTTGATCACTGAAGTTTACGGCAACTTTATCTGCAAGTGTCGACGATTGTTCTAGCATTACGCTTTCATTGCCTTTAACTTCGCCACCCGTGGTATTTAAGTGAAAGCCGCCCGCTTTAACTGCATCGTTTACGGCGAAAATATTATCAAAGTTTTCTAAATGATTAATACTAACAGTAAAGTGATTAGCTCTATATCCCCAAGCACTAACCCATGCTGCATATTCACTTTCTACTAATAATTTTTGGTAATCACCGTAACTAATATTCCAGTGAGTACCTGAATACAAAAAGTTATCTTGGCTGACAGCTTCAGTTTCGACACTGTTTACTATTGAGTGGATAATGTCTTGTACTTCAGCTGAGAACTTCTCAACTAATAACTCACTAATAAACACTTTAGGTAATAATGAGTCAGAATGTTCAAAATGTTTTGCATAAAGATGTTTGCTATCGAAGTGATATTCACCACATTCTTTGTAGCCTAAATTTAATAAATGTTGGGCAAGCTTGTTTAAGTTAACCTTTTCAATGTTGAAGGTTCGATAGGCAACATGATCGTTAATCAGGTCGTTACCTGAGCCCAATAATTGGTGAACTTGATGGGCAGAAGGCGTGACATCAAGATAATTTTTCCATATATTGTTAAAAAGTGCAGTTACTTTTGCTGAGTTTTGGGTAGACATGTATGTCTCCTGGTAAATTGTTAATAATTACAAATAAGTTAATTTTAGATCGTCAATTATTGGATAATATAAAATGTAGAATAAAGAGTCTTTACTCTAATGGTGGTTTGAATTTGATCGCAGAAAACAATTCAGTTTATTGAACTTGGCTTTGAAGTTGAGTTAGAACTTAAGTTTGAATTAGTTTAGCGGAAAACGGCCATCAGGCATTTGCCAAATAATTCTAAATCTGGTCGATACTTTTGAAGAAGCTGGGCCGAAACCCAGCTATTTTGATTTGATAAACTAAAGACATTAAATGACTTAGATTGATAAGCCAGGGCTTAGAGTTGCTGGCAGTGATACTTTTTCTGCTTCAACTGAGGCAATTGGGTATGCGCAATAGTCAGCAGCGTAGTAAGCACTCGCTCTGTGGTTACCACTTGCGCCAATACCACCAAATGGTGCAGCACTACTCGCACCAGTAATTGGTTTGTTCCAGTTGACAATACCTGCACGAATGCGGCGGAAGAAGTGATTGTATAGTTCTTCGCTATCACTTAATAAACCAGCGGATAAACCAAAGCTAGTATTGTTAGCTTCATCAATTGCGGCATCAAAATCGGTATAACGGTAAACTTTTAATAACGGACCAAAGTGTTCATCATCTGGCATGCTATCAAGGCTTGTGACATCAATAATACCTGGAGAGATAAACCCAGTACCTTGTTCTAAGTGTTTCATCATTACTAATGATTCAGCACCTAAATCTAATAGTTGCTGCTGTGCTGCAACTAACCCAAGGGCTGCTTTTTCTGAGATCATTGAACCAATAAATGGTTGCTCTTCATCATCATAATAGCCAATCTTAATGTCTTTAGTAACAGAAATTAGCTTGGCGATAATTGCGTCACCCTGCTCACCAGTTTCAATAAACAAACGACGTGCACAAGTACAACGTTGACCTGTTGTGATAAAGGCTGATTGTACAATATCATGAACAACTGCATTGATATCACTAACATCTTTAATGATGAACGGGTTATTACCACCCATTTCTAATGCAAGGATTTTACCCGGCTGGCCACCAAACTGCTCATGCAATAAATGACCAGTAGTAGAGCTACCAGTAAAGAATAAGCCGTCAATACCTTTATTGCTTGCTAATGCTTTACCTGTTTCAATTTCGCCTTGAACAAGGTTAATTACACCCGCTGGCAAACCAGCAGCTAGCCAAAGTTTTAACATTTCTTCGGCAACCATAGGTGTTAATTCACTTGGCTTAAATACCACGGTATTACCGGCAATTAGTGCTGGAACAATATGTCCATTGGGTAAATGTCCTGGGAAATTGTAAGGGCCAAAGATAGCAACAACACCATGTGGTTTATGACGTATAAATGCTTTTGCACCCGGCATAGGATTCTCAACTGTACCCGTACGTTCTTTATAAGCATTTAGTGAAATGTTGATTTTGCCAACCATAGCACCAACTTCAGTGCGGGTTTCCCACAATGGCTTACCTGTTTCTAAGGCGATAGTGGTAGCAAGGGCTTCTTTGTTTTCGGTCAATTGCTCAGCGAATTTAGTGATAATAGCGATTCGGTTATCAAACTCGATGTTCGCCCATGACTCAAATGCAGTACGTGCACTAGAAATTGCAGTATCTACTTGCTCTGGCGAAGCAGTTTTACCTCGCCAAATAACTTCGTTTTTTGCAGGATTTAATGATGTTACATCGTGTCCTTCGCCGGCTAACCATTGACCGTTAATAAGTTGGTTTGGGTGTGACATTGTATATTCCTCAATTTACTTAACTCTACTATGCGAGTCTTAATTTGCAACAAGACGAACCCAGTCGTCTGTTGATATTTGTAATGCTTCTGCAACTGCTTGGCTGATAACAACCTGTTTAGCTGTTTCTCGTAATGATACTGGAGCTTGAGTTGCTCTAAATGTTGCAACTTGAGTATTACAAATAATGTATTTAGTTGATGTACTGGTATCTGCTGAATCAACATTACCGATGATCACCTGATATTTATTACTTTCACGTACCGTTTTAATGGAGGAACGTTCAACTTCAACTGTAGGTCCGCCATCAAAGATATCAACATAACCGCGACGAGAAAAACCTTCAGCTTCTAACAGTCTTAAAGCCGGTACGGTTTTTTCATGTACTTTATTGATAACTTTTTGTGCTTCTTTACTTAATAAACTGACATAAATGGGATGTTTAGGCATCAATTCTGCGATAAACACTTTTTTGCCAATACCGGTTAAATAATCAACCGTTGGGAAGTCCATTGAGAAAAAATGTTCTTCAAGCCATTGCCAAAAAGGTGAGCTGCCGTTGTCATCTGATATGCCACGCATTTCAGCAATTACAGTGTCTGCAAAGCGTTCCGCATGTTCCGCAATAAATAAGAAACGACAACGAGATAAAAATCGGCCATTACCATTTTTACGGTGGCTTTCACTTAAAAATAAGGTACAGATTTCAGTAGCGCCGGTATAGTCGTTGCACAAGGAGAGTGTTTCAACGGTGTTGTAAATATTTAACTCGCGAGAGTTATGCACTACTTTACCTAAGTGATAATGATAAAAAGCATCTTCTAAACCAACAGCTGCTTCAATAGCCGTAGTACCAACAACTTGCCCTGTAGAGGTATCCTCCATAACAAATAAGTAACCTTCATCGCCTGGTTTTGTTACGTTTTTATTAAATGATACTTCAGCATGACTAATGCGTTTTTTTAATAATTCTTCATTGACCGGTAGTGATGTAAAACCGTGTCCTGACTCAACAGCTATCCGATGTAATGAATCGTAATCACTGTTTTGTATAGGGCGTATGATAATCATAAATTCTTCTCAATGAGTAATAAGGTGACTTACTAACATCTTATATATAAATAGTTTATTCGATGGTCTACTATGGAATTAGACCATCTTGATAGCTTTATTAGACAGTTTTATTAGCTAGCTAATTTAGCTACTGCTTTTTCAAAGCGTGATAAACCTTCAGCAATATCTTCATCAGGGATAACTAACGAAGGGGCAAAACGAATAATATTTGCACCTGCAATTAAGGTCATCACACCTTCAGCCATAGCGGCGATTAAAAAGTCTTTTGCTCGGCCTTTATATTCTTCAGTTAATACCGCACCAATTAATAAACCTTTACCACGAATTTCAGAGAAAACGTTATATTTAGCATTAATCGCATTTAAGCCATCAACATAAAGTTTTGCTTTAGCTTTTACACCATTTAAAACTTCAGGGGTATTAACCGTATCAAAGGCTGCTTCGCCAACAGCACAAGCTAGTGGATTACCACCATAAGTACTACCATGAGAGCCAAGTTTTAAGTGTTTAGCAATATCAGTGGTGGTGATCATCGCGCCGATAGGGAAACCGCCACCAAGTGCTTTAGCCGTAGTCAAAATATCAGGAGTAACACCTAAGTCCATATAGGCGTACAAGTGACCTAAACGGCCAACACCTGTTTGTATTTCATCAAAAATTAATAATGCGTTGTGCTGATCACACAGCTCGCGTACACCTTTAATGAATTCGTCTGTAGGAGAAATTAAACCGCCTTCGCCTTGAAGAGGTTCAATCATGATGGCACAAGTTTTGTCTGAAATTAATGCTTTAACGCTATCAAGGTTATTATATTCAGCGTGAACAATATCACCAGGTTTAGGACCAAAACCATCAGAATAAGCCGCTTGGCCACCAACCGTTACCGTAAAGAAAGTACGGCCGTGGAATCCTTGTTTAAAAGCGATAATTTGTGATTTGTCACTGCCATGAACCTCTAATGCCCAACGACGCGCTAATTTTAATGCAGCTTCATTTGATTCAGCACCTGAGTTAGCAAAATAGACTTTATCTGCGAAAGTATTATCAACTAATTTTTTAGCTAAACGTAATGCTGGTTCGTTTGTCATTACATTTGATAAATGCCAAATCTTTTCACTTTGCTCTTTTAGCGCACCAACAAGTGCAGGGTGACAATGACCTAAACAGTTAACGGCAATACCGCCAGCAAAATCTACGTATTCATTATCTTGCTGATCCCAAACACGAGAGCCTTGACCACGAACAGGAATAACTGCAGAAGGTGCATAGTTTGGCACCATGACATCATCAAATAACGCGCGATCAACAGGGAAATGGTTAGACATGTTTAAAATCCTCTAGCTTTAATTTATATAGTGGTTTTAGGTTTTATCAGCGTCTAATAATAGACCTTTCCGATAAAAAATAGGCAGCTAGTATGGCAGAAAAAACAGCCTATGTCTTGTTTTGATAGGCTGTAGCGCTTGTAAAACAAAGGCTTGGCGGGTTTTATTCAGTTAAGGTGAATAACTATTTTTTTTACTGGCATCATCAGATGATTGATAGTTAGAGTGGTGGGGGAGATGTAGGCACTTTTTGAGTTTCGGCAAAGTATTTAATAAATACTCAAAAAAAATTATTGAAAAGTTATCAAAAATTATGATTTACCGGAATGTTTATTTAAAATTTAGCTTAATATGGTCGATATCGCTTCGTTTTAACAGGGCAATATCATCAGGGGTTAAATGGACTTTACTTAATAATAACTTAGCTTCGTCGGTAGTAATTAATTCTTCTTTTGCTAAGGATCTAAACGCAACATAAGCTTTTGCCTTAGCGACAATTTGAGCGAGCGGGTGCATCTCTTTTAATTTGTAACCATAAGCTAGATCAAATAATGGTTCAGTAATGATTAAGCGATCAAAGCGCATTAACTCAACGAGATCTGCTGATATTTTTGAGCTACGACTTGATAATTGTTCAAGTAATAGTTCTGGCGACATATCAAGTTGAACAAATATATTGTGTAAGCGTTTATCTCTACTGTCGTAGGCTTCACGTCGTTGTGTTTTGTAAATGTCGTTAAAGCTTTCAAAAACACATAGTGTCACCGCTAAATTTCCAATATTAGAAAACATGCCACAAGCAAAGGCAGCGAAACCGTCTAAACCTTGTTTGTCAGCTAATATTTTTGATGCTAAAGCTATAGATAAGCTGTTATTCCACAATTTCCTTTTCATCAAACCAAAAGGGGCTGTTGTTGCGGGTAGCCAATGTTTAAGAATAAATGTTGGCATTAACAACTTCAAATTATCTAAACCGATATAACTCAATGCTAAGTTAGCTTGGGTAACCTGCACGTCGGCCCGTTTTCTATATTGGGGTTTATTGACAAGGTTGATTATATCGTTAGATAACCAAGAGAGAGAATTCACTAGTGGCGTAATTCTATTAATCGACGCTGCTTTTACTGCAAGAATTTCTAAAATTGAGGGAGCGGCATCTTCTATCTTTAAAACATTGTTATAGAGGTTTTCTTTATTATCAAATTCATTATTGATTTGAATTTTTACTTGGTCGTAAAGTTTGGTCATCACCTGAGTTTTAAAGTGATTTTGCCCATGCTCTTCAATAATTTTATCTTTGTTGGCTTGTTTTTCTACCGCTAATAATTCACGACGACGATTAGTTTGTTCACTATCTTGTTGAGCGGCTACTACTAATTTACCGTTACTACGTTCGGCAAATTCTTTACTGATTGTGAGGCTTATTGCTCGTTGATAAATGCTTGAAACTGCATCATCGTCTTCAAATAATTGCATAACTGGAAATTGAATTCTTAAATTAAAATAGAGTGATTTTTACAAGTGTAAAGGTTAACAGAAACTTTATCGACAATCTTTGCTAAATCATTAATAGTTCATACTTGTTAGTCAGGGTTGTGAGGTAAATTTATTAATAAAATTATTTAATAAACGCTGGCCTTGTTCAGTTAAAATGGCTTCAGGGTGAAATTGAACACTGGCGATAGGCAATGTTTTATGTTGCAGCGCCATAATCTCTTCAAAGTTTCCATTATCATCAAGAGTCCATGCTGTTATTTCAAGTTGATCGGGTAATGATGATTTTTCAACAATTAACGAATGGTAACGTGCGACCTCAAGCGGATTATTGAGTTCTTTAAATAAATCTTTGTTGTTATGGGTTATTTTACTGGTTTTTCCATGCATTAATTTTTTAGCTTTAATGATATTTGCACCAAAATGCTGAGCAATGCACTGATGACCTAAACAGACTCCTAAAATAGGAATGATACCTGAAAATTTTTCTATAATTGCTAAAGATAAACCTGCATCGATGGGTTTGCATGGCCCAGGAGAAATTACAATAATATTTGGCGCGAGTTGTTTAATATCTTCTAAAGTGATTTGATCATTTCGATGTACGGCCACTTCTTGTCCAAGTGCTTGAAAGTAATGCACTAGATTAAAAGTAAAAGAGTCATAATTGTCGATCATTAATAACAAGGTATTGTCTCTGTGGGCTTTGTTTTAGAAATAAGTTACAGCATAAAAATCGCCGTTATTCTAATCTTTCACGAAGCATAGGACAATGGGAATATTTTAAACATTTATTTTACTGCTAAATGAGAGCCATATAACGATAATAAATTGAGAGTGTTTGTGGTTAAGAGGAAAGTAAAAAATAAGAAACTAGTGTGTGCTCTAGTTTCTTACTTTTATTATTGCATTATTAGCTTAAAGGTAGTTAGAACTTAGCTGCTACTTGTAACCATAATTTGCTGGTATCAGTTGCATGTTCGTCAGCACTGTAGCTAGCAAACTTAGCTAAAACACTATAGTTTTTATTAACTTTGTAAGCAGCAACTAAATCAATCTCACTGCCCCAATCTTTACTGCCCACATCAGATGATAAGTCGTGGTAAGTAGCACTTAAGTTAACGCCAGAGATTGCGCCTTTAACCGTCACGTAGATATCTTGAACACCTTCTGCAGGTGTTCCTAAGAATTTGTCAGCAAAACCTTGGAATTTATGTAGGGTTGCGAGTGGTGTACTAAAGGCAACACCATTGTCGCTACCTAAAACTTCATAACCACCGAGTACCGTTACTTTACCAAATTTAGAACCTACTTCAGCATTGATATAACTTGCTGTAAAGCTAGTAGCGTTATCACCAGCATCACTTTGAGAAGCGATGCTTGCGTTAACAAATACAGCACCAAATTTACCATTATATAATGCACCGTAAGTACTGGTTGATAATTGTGCATTAGCTTCAGCGTTATAATCTAAAAGATAAGTAAAAGCAGATACTTTATGCTCTTTATTAATTTTGTAACCTAAGTTAGCTAGGTGGAAATCACCGGTCACGTTTTGTGCTTTAATGTTGTTAATGTTGTGCACATAGCTGTAATCAACAGATAAAGCATTGGCATTGTATTGCAGGCGAACTCCATCATAAGTTTGCTCGTTTTGACGCCAACCAACCCCACCAACAAAACGTTGGTTGTTATGTAAAATGCGTTGACGACCAACAACACCAGTAAAATTGTTATTTTTGTATTGCAAATAACCTTGGTTAACATCGGTTCCTGTGGGATCGACAACTACTGGGTAGTCAGTTTCACCATTTTGGGTACTGTTATAATTGTCAACTAACGCGCTAACGTTATCGACTTCAAGACCTAAAGAAAAGTTACTGTAAGAGCCTGTTTTAATGGTCAAGCGAGATTTTACCGTTAAGGCATTTGCTGCATCATCAATACCGTCTTGGTCTACATATTCTTCACGGGCACGGAACGATAGATTAACTTTACTTTCTTCTAACGCTTGAGTAACCCCAGAGCTAACTGCTGATACATCAGCAAAAGCGAGTGGTGCCATTAATGCAGAGGCTGTGATGAGTGAGAGAGTGATATTACGAATATTAGTTTTCATTATTATTTCCTACTATAAAATTGTATTGATATGACATAAGAGGTTATAGCCAAGTAACCTGTAACTTTGGCTCACGAATCTTTGTGAAAATACCAAGTAACTTGGATATCTAACTACTTCTACAATTTTCCATGTATCGGGGTGATTTTCAGCAGCTATAGTCTATAGCCGAATTCTACACTTGCGCTTTATTGGTTTATTGATTTGAATCAAGTTTTGTCTTTAAAGGATGTGAGTCATAGGTTTATTTATAGTTGCTATCTTGATTCTGAGCAAGTAATACAAAATAATAGTCTTATGGTCTGTTCAATTTTCGGGTTCAACTTTTGGGTTCAATAAGTTCTAACCTATTTTTGGCGGCTCTGTTCTCGGGCGCCATTGCCACCATTGTTGTTCACTGTCTTGGCTATGTTTTGTCGCTTTAATTGCGCTTTGATCCTCTTTAGTTTGGTATATATCCCAAGTAACTAGATAGTCTGGATTAGTTATTTTTACCCCTTGAGTTGAAGTGTGAAAATCTCCTTGAGGAGCATTAAACCAGCAAGCTAAATTAGTGGGTAAGATAAAGTTTGCCTTGCTTTTTTTTGCTTCTTTATGTTGAAGCAGTTGTATTGTAATGCCTATTTCTTTATCAACAGCAATTACAGTACCCGCAAGTATGGTTTGTTTTAATTGATCTCCTGCAACATTAAAATAACTTAACCCTAATAAGCAGGTTTTGTTTAAGGTATCTTCAAGGGAATTAAGCATAATAGGTGCAACATAGTATGAGTGGTTAGAAAGAATATCAGCCCGTATTACTAACGAAAAATACGGACTGATTAATTATAGGCAATTAGTGCAGTGGCGCAACACCAGTCGCGGGATTATCAGCTAATCCAATATCCCTAGCATGCTGTTCAAATCCCTTGTTTCTCCAAAAAAATGCACCGGGCATAGTGGTTGGAATCACTAAAATATAAAACAAGGCTCTACCAATCACTGCAGTAAAGCAATTGAGTATAGCTAATACTAACCATACTAATAATAAACTACTATCAATAACATTAAGCAGTTGTAGAGTTAATAATATGGTTGAGGCGATAATGTTAAATGCTAATAAATAATTACGTAATAAATAGCTTTTACCAAAGGTTGTACATTGCACATAATGAGCAGCGCCACCTTCATCTTCATTACGATTTAACTGGTAGTTATGCACAATTAACCCTATGCCCTCAATGATCATACCTGTGATAAAAACGCTAGCAAAAATAGTCAGTACTTGATTGATATCCTGTTTTTGCACCAGTAAAGTACTAATAACGATTACCCCACTAACTAAAGCACCTAGTGATAAACTATTACCGGTAAATGAAGTTGCAGTTTGCAAATGATTCCAAAATGGGCGAGCTTTAATTTGGTAACACATATTCATATAAAACAAACCAGCAAAACCTGCAATTAAGGTAAATATTCCAGTCACTTTGATTAATGTTGCTAAAGGGAAGTCCCTAGTTAATTGGGGTAAATCTAGCGCAAGGGTTTGTTGAGCTACCTCCACTACCCAGAAGTTTGTTGGTAAAGAAAATAACGCGATTAAGCCACAACCTGCGGAAAACAAAGCTAAACCGAAACCCTCGCGAGCCATTGGTGAGTGACGTAAGTTATTAAAACCTCGGTAAAATCGGTGAGGCTTTCCTAAGTGGCTTACACTCATTAATAAGGCAAAGGTAGTCATTGTTAACGTGGTAATTATTAACGGTAAAAACATTGCTGATTGATTAAAGTTAATTAATGCATCAACCCCCAATAAAGCCCCTAAAAATGGGATGAAAAACACGCCAATTGCTGCTTGAGCGAATAAAGTAAATATCACTAAAGGATTTTCACGGCTATTGAGTTTACTAAAGTTCCAATGTTTAGCTTTTCCAGTTTTTTGATCAATAACAGGCTTATAGTCACCTTTTTCATTCCTATGATATTTTACCGGCATAGAATCCGGACGAGTCATTTCAATTGGCATAGATTTAGTTTGTTGAAAGCGAATGTTTGGCTGAGTAATGCTTGGGTCAGGAAAACCGGGAATAGAAGTTTTGCATTGTTCACGGTTCTCTGGGGTATTTTCAATAACACCAAAATCTAGGGCATTACCGACACAAGCAGAAACACAGGCTGGTTTTAAGCCAACTTCCAAACGGTCAACACACATATTACACTTAGAAACTTGTCCTTTTACTGGATCTAACTGTGGGGCGTTGTACGGACAAACCCAAGTACAATAACCACAACCAAAACAAGTTTCAGGGTCTTGTAAAACCGCACCATATTCTGCATGTTTGGTGTAAGCGCGTGTTGGGCAGCCTTTTAAACACACCGGATCATCACAATGATTACAGGCCATTGAAATATTCATGCGCTTATAATCAGGATACGAGCCACCCTCTACATAACCGACCGATCTAAAGGCCAAATGAGCGGGCGTATCATTTTTCTCAGCACACGCAGATTCACACGCATGACAGCCAATACAGTTATCGGCGGTGAAAAAGAAACCATGTTGTTTGTTTCGATTAGGGTTACTGCCAACCTCGGGATTTTCATTAATAAACATTGACCTGTTTGCTTCTGGCTGTTCAATGCCAACATCAGTAATGTCTAATAAATCTATACGTTTACCATAACGGTTTTTTTCTTTGATTGGTTGATCAGGTAAATAAGCGTAGTTTTGTTCTTGAGTACGTACTTCCCAATGATTTGAACGGCCTTCTTGCTCAGGTGTACTTGCTGAAGCTTTGGGATCAAAACTTTGCACGGCAGATGTAGTATTTGTTTCGTTTATGGTTACTTCTTCGGTCATAATTTTCACTCAATTCTAATTTTTTCTAGGTAGCAGTGTTGTTAAATTGGCGTACTAATAACTGCGTCGTTCAACATTAAGGCGGGCCGCTTCTGCTTGATCTACCGGCTGAATTCTTACCGAACATTGTTTAAATGCAGGTTGGCGAGAGTAAGGGTCAAGCAAACCTAGCGTTAAACGGTTGACACAGTCGTGAAAATGAAAGGGAATAAAGACCATGTTTTGCGCCACTCGCTGAGTCAGTTGTACCATCACTACTGCGTCACCTCGTCGGCTCGTTAGGCGGACATAACTCATGTGTTCAATGCCTAAAGCGAGAGCCGCATCAGGGTTCATCTCCATGTAAGGCGTAGGGCTAAACTTGTTACAGTTACCAATTTTTCCTGTTCGAGTTCGGGTATGGAAGTGCTCTACAACCCGGCCACTGTTTAACCAGAAGGGATAATCGTTACAGGGCTGTTCATTGTTATTGAAAAACTTCACTGGAATTAAATTAGCTTTGCCACTTTTTGTTGGAAATATGCCATCGCTGTATAATCTAGGTGTGCCTTTTAAACCTTCATCAGTATCACGGTATGGCCATTGAATTCCTCTAGCCTTGATGATTTTTTCATAGCTCATGCCTGAAATATCTAAATTACGCGGTCGGCCATAACTCTGCCCTTTGGAGAGCTCTTTCATTTCATTAAAAACATCTTCAGCTTTATCAGGGAATTTTATTTTCTTACCGTTTTCAAATCGTTTTGCCATTTGATTGAAAATCCACAGATCTGGTTTCGAATTGGCAAAGCAAGGTACAATTTTACTGATTAAATTCACTCGGCGTTCGGTATTGGTATGACAGCCTTCTTTTTCTGACCACACTGAGGCGGGGAAATAAACATGAGAGTATTGGTTTGTTTCCACATCACGGTAAACATCTTGAACGACTAAAAAATCGAGGCTCTCTAGCATTTTACGAATACGAGAAGTATTGGGCATTGAGGTCATAGGATTAGTTGCTACTAACCACATGCCCTTAATTTCACCGGTTTCAATGGCGGGAAAAATATCAGTTTGTGCCATGCCTCGCTGTTTAGGAAAAAATTCAGGGTCTATGCCCCAATAATCCGCAATTTCTTGTCGATCGTCGGCATTTTCTAAATAACGATAACCCGGTAAACCTGAGCATGACGACCATTCACGAGTTCCCATAGCATTACATTGGCCGGTAATTGATAAGCTGGTACCACCAGGTTTGCCAATGTTGCCAGTAATTAAGTTGAGGTTATTAATATTTGCTACCCCGTCACTACCATGAGTTGACTGGTTAATGCCCATGGTCCAAATACTCATGGCGGCTGGCGCGTTCGCATAAAGTCGTGCAACATTACGAATGGTATCTTCATCAATACCACATTCATGTTGAGCCACTTTTGGGTCGTAATCTTGTACCAGTGCTTTTATTTCATCAAAGCCTTGGGTATGAGCATCGATATAAGCAGTATCTTGCAGGCCTTCATTAATAATGACGTGCATCATTGAGTTTATTAATACGCAATCAGTGCCGGGAGTTATCGGCAAATGAATATCGGCAAATTGTGCCAGCATGGTAACGCGTGGGTCAACAACAATCAGTGGGAACTTACGCTTTTCTAGCGCTTCTTTTAAACGCCAGTAAATAATAGGATGTTGTTCGGGCAGGTTTGAACCAAAGGCCATAAAACAGTGGGTATGTTCAAAATCATCATAACAACCTGGCGGGCCGTCAGCACCAAAAGAGCGTTTATAGCCACTTACCGCAGATGCCATACAAAGTGTAGTATTGCCATCGTAATTATTGGTACCAATACAACCACGAGTTAACTTGCCTAAAGTATAAAACTCTTCGGTTAATAATTGCCCTGTTGACACGACAGCAAAAGCATCTCGACCATATTTTTGTTGAATTTCTTTAATTTTTGTTGCCGTTACATCTAAGGCATTATCCCAAGTGGTTTGTTCAAACTCTTCAAAATGCTTGTCACGAATAAGGGGCTCAGTGCCACGACCTGGACTGGTAAATAACTCATGCTCTAGAATACCTTTAATGCAGAGTTTTCCGCGGTTAACATCGGCACCAGCATGACCACGTGAAGTGACTATTTTATTATCTTCACCTAAACCAATTTCAATAGAACAACCCGTTGAGCAGTAGTTACAAGTAGTATATTTCCACTCTTTCACTTTCTTTTGAGGAATGGTGATAGGTTTTCTCTTTTTACGGCCAAACAGCATTGATGAATCCTGACATTAGTAATACTCACTTTTTATAAGTGCAGGATCTATACCTTAAATAATAGCCTTTAAAATCAATGGTTTTTTGTTTTTTGTGATGATTGTCCTGATGCTTTAAAGTGCTGTTGCGCTATTTTGGTGCGATTAGTAACCTCGCCTCTAATTGGGCGGTGTTGGTAATTATCACCTACACTCAAAAGATTAATAATATCAACGCTAGGTAAAAATAAGTGTTAATGAGTAAAAATGAAAACTTCGAAAAAATGGGTGGAAGAAAAGCGCTGATCACCATCAATAAAATTTTTTACGATAAAGTTTATCTAGATCCTTGGCTTAAACTCTATTTTGAACAGATACCCCAACAACACATTGAAGATCAACAAGTTGATTTTATGCAGAAAATTCTTGGCGGAGAAAATTTATTTGTAGGTAAAGCCCCACCTGTTGCCCATATGCATGTTTTTGTTAGTGAGGAGTTATTTGCTTTACGCCAAGAGTTACTTAAAGATGCTTTTATTGAAGCAAAAGCTCACCCAAAATTGGTTGAGAAATGGCTGATGCTGGATCAATCGTTTAAAAGAATCATTGTTAAAAAAAGCCCTAACGATTGTCAGGGTCGTTTTAAGACAGACCCTGTACTCAACTTTCCTAAACCAAGAGGTTATGTGAAATTGTAATGGCTGAGAGTTGTTTTCAATATTAATTATTATTGTTTTATCCCGCTAGCTACTATTTTCGGGGTAAGCCATTTATTAAGGGTATCAGTTAATATTTCTAAATCTATAGGTTTAGTTAAATAGGCACTCATTCCAGCTGAAAAGCATTTTTTATCATCGCCGACCATAGCATTAGCTGTCATTGCAATAATTGGAATATCTTTATATTTATCACCTGCTTCGCCAGAGCGAATTCCTCTAGTGGCTTGATAACCATCCATGATTGGCATTTGGCAATCCATTAACACCAAAGAAAATGGGT
Organism: Colwellia sp.; assembly: GCA_022969175.1. Taxonomy (GTDB): domain Bacteria; phylum Pseudomonadota; class Gammaproteobacteria; order Enterobacterales; family Alteromonadaceae; genus JALJPB01. Next base: position 18,271 of record JALJPB010000010.1, read on the forward strand.
TGTCTACACATGCGTTAGTCAAAACACTTAAGGCTTCTTGGCCATCTTTAGCCGCGGTAACATTAAGGCCAATGGCATTAAGCATTTGAGTCGCTACCACAGTATTAATTCTATTATCTTCAACCAACAATACTTTAACATTGTCAGAGCAGCTGAACGGTTGGACTTCGATTTCACTAATAACTGTATCACTTTGAGCTAATTCATTATTTTCATGAGAAAATGAAGCTAAATATTGATGGGTAATAATAGGTTGAGAGGTAACTGTATTTTTGGGCGTGCATTGTATTATCGCCAGTGCATCTAAAATATCTGATCCGGTAACGGGTTTTGAAAAATAGGCACTGAATCCTAAATCGGAAAAATACTTCTTATCTCCTTGAGTTGACATGGATGTCATCATCACCATAGGCAGTTCATCAAAACGCTTATCGCTTCTTAACTCAATTGCAAAGGCCGCCCCGTCCATCTCAGGCATCTGCATATCAACAAAAATCACATCAAATACCATTCCTTCATTTTCATAACATTGATCCAGTTTTAATAATGCCTCAGCAGCACTAGCAGCTTCTTCTACAAAGCACTCCCAGTGTTCCAATTGTCCCCTTAAAACTTCCCTGTTCGTTGCGTTATCATCTAATACAAATAACGATAACTGGCTGACATCTATATGGGGAATTACCTGTTTAGATTGATTGCTTTTTAACATGGTAATATTAAACTTAAAGCAGCTACCCTCGCCCAAGACACTAGTGACCGATATTGAACCTTGCATCAACTCGCACAATTGTTTGGCAATAGAAAGGCCGAGTCCGGTGCCGCCATATTTGCGGGTAGTGGAAGAATCAACTTGAGTAAATAACTGAAAAAGATTCTTAATGGCCTTTGCCGGAATTCCAATACCGCTATCATGTACAGAACAACTAAAGATTAATTCTGAATTTTCATTTTCTATCAATTGAGCCCTAACGATTATCTCGCCATTTTCGGTAAACTTTATCGCGTTTGAGACTAAATTATAGATAATTTGTCTAATACGATCCGGATCGCCTTTGACCATGGAATACTCAATACGAGTAATATCAAGAATAATTTCTAATCCCTTGCTTTCCACTTGTAGGGAAACCGATTGAGTAATTTCAATTAATAAACTTCGCAAATCAAAGTGCAATATTTCTATATCTAGTTTCCCTGCTTCCACTTTTGAAAAATCCAAAATATCATTCAATAAAACTAATAATGACTTAGCGCTAGAACGGGCCACTTCTGCCCTATACAATTGATTCTCATCGAGTTTAGACTTAATTAGTAAATCCAGCATACCTAGAACACCATTCATTGGGGTACGAATTTCATGACTCATACTAGCTAAAAACTCTGCCTTTGCCTGAGTTGAAGCTTCAGCATCGATTTTAGCCAATATGAGCTTTTTAAACATTTTGTTAATAATGTTAGATACCACCGCTAAGGTAGATAAAAAAAATGTTGAAGCAATCAAAATAACCGTCATCATTGCGTGTGAAGTATTTAGTTCTTCGTGAGCAATATTATCAGTTGCTAAAAAATATGAGGCTTGCATTCCCATATAGTGCATACCTGTAATGGCGGCACCAACCAATGCTGCTGGCCTTATCAATTGGTCATTCAATTCATTTTCAGAGTTAACGCTCAATTTACCTGCATAGAGAGCAATAATAGCCAAAATGACCGCAACAATGATAGAGAGCAGGAAAAACCAAGGATGATAAATTAAAGTGAAATTGCCGTACATTGCCTCCATACCCATGTAATGCATGATACCAATACCTGCACCTAAGACGATACCAGCCCCGATAAGGTGCCATGTATAATACTTATCTCGCTCTATAAAGAACAACGCTATGTAACTGGCTATAATAGCAGGCAGAACTGACAACGCGGTGAGTACAACGTGATGATGAACCGCTACCGGTAATGACAGCGCCAGCATTCCAACAAAATGCATCGACCATATCGCACTTCCCATGGCTAAAGAACCGCTAAAATGCCACAAGCGCTTAGCAGCAACAGACTCGGCATTACGCATTGAGGGGATTGTGGATAACCCAGCATACGCACCTATCCATGCAACTATATAGGAAATAAAAACAACGAAATAATTGTAGTCAGTCATTAATGTTAAAAAAAGATCGGTATCATTATTCAAAAACTCTAAGCCAAGCATATGTGAAATTCTCAATATAGAAAGACGAGGAAACGTAATTAAAAAGATGTTAGTCATTAGCATAGCCGCATTTGACTATTACGCTATTTATTGCATGGCTATACTGACCTAATTTTCATTTCTAGAAGCATGTTAATTCGCTGATTTGCAATAAATAGCCTGCTACCGTCAAAAGTCAAAAAACATTGGCAATGAGAAGTTAAACTACAGCTATTTTCAATCGAAGCTTTGGTACTCCTAGTCTATAAATAAACGAATAGTCAACTAGAAGTTAAGTAGTAATAGATATTTCATACTTTTAGCTGTTTTAGCTGTTTTAGCTGTTTTAGCTGTTTTAGCTGTTTTAGCTGTTTTAGCTGTTTTAGTGCGGTCATATTTTTAATGTGTATTATTTCAATGGGTTAGCGTTATGTGGTGGCTATAGTATATAGAAAAAACAATATGGCATCACAAAAAAAGTAATAATACTAAGTGATCCAAAAGTACGGCTAAATGAATGATGAAAAAATATAGGGAAGCACTTTTTAAGATAATTTCCTTTATTCAGAAAAACACAACATGACAGTTAAATGCCATCAACTGAATAAGATTAACTGATTGCAATATCTCCAAATTCTTTTATATTAATTTTAACAATTGAAATAAGGAAAAGGTGTGCAGTTAAGTATGAAATTAAGTCCTGTAAATGATGACCACCTAACGCAATTAATGTCTTGGTTTGTTAATGAACAACAATTAAAAAACTGGTCAGGCCCTAATTTTGATTACCCGTTTACTGCTGAGTCTTTCAAAAGAGACTTACGCATGGACTCGTTAACTTCCTTTGCTTTACTTGATGAGGGCAATCAATTTGTAGCCTTTGGTCAGTATTATTTACGTCTAAATTGCTGTCATTTAGGGCGGTTAGTGGTTAATCCTTCATTGCGCGGCAAAGGCATTATTGCTCAGCTAATTCAAGCTTTGGTCGAATCAGGTAAACAAACATTGGCGGTCAGTTCATGTTCTCTATTTGTATTAGCAGATAATAAGTCGGCCATTACGGCTTATCAAAAATCAGGTTTTTCAATGGCGACATACCCTGAATTAATTCCCTTGGATAATTGTTTATATATGACTATGTGAGTATTTAGCTAAGTGTAAGTGATAATATTAAGGCCACGGCCAATATAAATGAAACGCCTTGCCAAAATAATACCGGGTTACGCTGTAAAATTGGCTGAGTTTTATATTCTTCAACGGCGGTAATGTTGGGTTTATTGATGTCACGATCAAATTCAGAAAAAGCCTGGTAGCGATCTTTAGGGTTGGCTTGTACCGCTTGTTGTAAACTTAAATCTAACCATATTGGCAGTTCTGGCCGAAACTGTTTTATGCTGCGGTATTGCCATTGAGAGTAGTGTTTAAAATTCACCTCAGCGCGCTTCATCGGTTTGTAAGGCAGTTCACCACAAAGCATTTGATAACCAATAACACCTAATGAAAATAAATCACTTTTGTTGTCCGCTTTCATATTCAGCAGAGTTTCCGGTGCAATATAATTGAGTGAACCTTGGGGGACAGACTCAAGAATGGTGTCTTGGTTTTCATTTAAGGAAGCAACAGAAACTGTGCCATAATCAATGAGTTTAATCTGACCAAGGGCATCAATCATGATGTTATCAGGTTTTAAGTCACGATGAACTAACTCAAGTCGTTGAAAAGCCCGTAAGGCACTGACAATTTGTTTAATAATCTCTCTTACTTGCCCGATACTTGGCTTTGGATTGTCATGCATCCATTCGCTTAAGGTTTGTCCTTCAACATATTCACAAAGGTGATAAAGAAACTTACTGTTAATTTCTCCACTTTTTACTTTCATCACCTTGTTATGATTAATGCGTTCTCCAACCCAAGCTTCGCGCATGAATCCTTGTAGATATACGCTGTCGTCGATAAAATTTTCTGAGGGCGCTTTAAGTACCAGTACTTCTGGTGGGGAGTCATCGACTAGGCTCTTTTCTACTAAGTAAAGATGTGATCTAATGCTGGCATGAATAACTTTACGAACGGTGTAACCATCAATGGTATCGCCTAATTTTAATGCCGGCGGAATAGTTCTGGTAAATAAATCTCGCTCTATCTCTTCAAGTTTTCTATTAGGTACTTCATTGATTGCTACCAATAAACAACTGACATTGTCATCACTGCCTTTTGCTATAGCGTGGTCAATAATTGCTTGGCTGGTTTGTTCTAATTCACCTTCGTTTGTTGGTGTCGAAATGTTAGCAAGATGATCACTGAGCTCTTTTTTAGATAAAAAATCATGTACGCCATCACAAGTGAGAATAAAAATATCATCAGCTTGTAGGTCAACTTTATGCACATCAACTTCAAGTCGAGTATCTGCGCCCATTGCTCTAGTGAGTACGACATGTTTATCACCATGTTTTCTATTATGATCACGGGTAATAGCTTCTAGTTGGTTTTGACGAAACTTGCTAATGCGAGAGTCACCAACATGAAAAATGTAGCCTGTTGTCGATTTTAAAATTAGTGCCGAAAATGTTGTTAACCAGTGGCTCTCACAATTTGAATATTGAGAGCTTAAATTAAGTGAAGAGCTTTGAATGCTGCTCTGAGAAAAAAGCCACTGATTTAAACTATTTAAAACTTTACTGGCAGATTTTTGCGTTGACCATGTCTCAGGTGTTGCATAATATTCACTAATAAATTGTGTTACTGCCAGTTGTGAAGCTTCAGCGGCTTTACTTGCACTGGATACACCATCGGCAATTGCTGCAATTGCCCCTTTGGCAATTAACTCATTATCGCTGGGAATTAAAGCGGCAAAAGCATCTTGGTTAACAGGCTTTTTTCCTGATGACGAAAAACCGCCAAAACAAAGTCGCAAATGAGCAGAAGTTTTTGCTGTTAAGGGAATGTTTTTATTATTCATTAAGTTACTCAGCTCAACTGACACTAATTAATTCAACAGTACCATCTTCACGAACTTCAGCTATAGAGCCTTTAGGCTCTTCCATTAATAGCAAGGTTGCAAAGCCAAGCAACGCAGTACCGGCAATAACTAAGAAGAAGGTTTGATAATCAACCATTGATAATACCGTGAGATATACCACAGCACCTACATTACCATAAGCGCCTGTCATACCAGCTATTTGTCCGGTTAAACGGCGTTTAATTAATGGCACGGCTGCAAATACCGCGCCTTCACCTGCTTGAACAAAAAACGAACATGCCATTGCTGTGATTACGGCAAGTGCTAAAGGCCAAGTATTATCAATAGTTGACATGACAAGATAGCCTAAGGCTAAACCTGCGGTTAATATTAATAAGGTCTTTTTTCGGCCAAACTTATCACTTAACCAACCACCACCCGGGCGAGACATTAAATTCATAAAAGCATATAACGAAGCTAATAAACCGGCATAGATCATATCTAAAGAAAATACATCGGCAAAAAATAACGGCAACATAGAAATTACCGCTAACTCAGAGCCAAAAGTCGCAAAATATAATACGTTTAATACCGCAACTTGTTTGAATTTGTATTGATGAATTTCGGGTACCGCTTGTTTAAATAAGTGGCCGTTAACTTTGTAAGTTTGTTTAACTTCATAAATAAATAGCAGAACTAAAGCGAAATAAGCAAAAACAGCGACTTGTTCTGAAAAGAGGTTAACGCCATTAGGTGATAGTTTCCAAGTTAATAAAGCAAGTGCCGCGTACATTGGCAATTTCATGATTAATAATAAATAAAAATCACTGACACTGGTAACTTCCATTGCACCTGATTGTTTTGGTTTAAAGTAGGTTGAACCTTCAGGGGTATCACTGACATTAAAGTACCAAACAAAACTAAACAGTAAACTCATTAATCCGGTTAATGCTACGGCATAACGCCAGCCGTCTTCAATACCAAAAGCTTCACTGATAAGTAAAGCAATCGCAGGCAACGACATAGCCGCAGCTGCCGAGCCAAAGTTGCCCCAGCCACCGTAAATACCTTCGGCAGTACCTAATTCATTAGCCGGAAACCATTCACTGACCATACGAATGCCAATAACAAAACCAGCGCCAATAAAGCCTAATAAAAATCGGGCGAGGGCGGCTTGTTCAAAACTGTCTGCCATGGCGAACATAAAACAAGGCAAACTACAAAATGCCAATAAGAATGAAAACGTTAACTTGGGGCCATATTTATCGGTCAGCATGCCGATAATAACTCTGGCTGGTATGGTTAATGCCACATTGAGAATTAATAAGGTTTTAATTTCACTTGATGATAAACCTAAGCTAGCGGCTATTACACCAAGCAAAGGTGCATGGTTAAACCAAACAACAAAAGTAATGAAAAAGGCCATCCAACTGAGATGCAGTACTTTCATCTTGCCAGTAAACGATAATAATTTTATGCCGTGTTGAGAGCTCATAATAATTCCCTAAAATTTTTAAAACTAATGAGAGTTAAAAAGCAAGGGGAATGCCATGATCTGACTTTATGTTTATATCTTTAAAATCATCAGGTTAATGAGAGGGATGATTGTTTGTTTATAATAGTTAATAAAATAATGCACTGTAATTGTTTATTCGCACGTTTAGAGTGCAGTGACTTAATTTTCTAAACGGGTGAATATGTAAATAGCTGTCATCGACAGCGTTAATAATATCGCAGGTTGAGAAACTATATCCGTTAATACTTGGCTATTAAGGGGGAAATTGGCGGTAGAATAAATATGACGATAGATAAATGTTTTAATAACCTTTAGCCAAGTCAATACGGGGAAGAAAGCGATAAACAGTACAGCTAAAAATGTATATAAAATAGTTAAAATATAGATACGTAGATGGTTAAATTTAGCTATTTTTGATACAACGTCAGCACTAAAGCCCTGATCTTCTATATCGTACATAGGTACTGATAATAATTGCTCTATATTACTCATAATTTTCATCCTTCATTTGCGCTGAAATTGATATCAAGCGGCACCTGTGATTATTGGGTTACTGTCTTGGTTATCACCAGTTTTTGCATTAAGCAAGAAGCTCAATTTGTCTTTGCCACGCTTAGAGTGGGATTTTATTGTTCCTAGTGGAATTTTTAACATCTCACTTATTTCTGATTGGCTATAGCCAAAAGTATATTGCAACGTCAAACAAGATCTTTCGTTGGCTGAAAGTAATGTCATAGCGGCTTCTAAATCTATTTCATGGTTGAGTTGCTCACTATTACATGGAGTTAATTGTTGCTCATCTAATTCGTGATAGGTTTTTTTAGCTCGTAAATGCTGTAGAAACTGATAATAAGCAATGCTTAATAACCAACTAATAAACTTGCCACGGCCATGTTCTTTGCCGCGCTCTTGATAAAGGTTTAACTTTCGAAAAGCTTGTAAGAATGTATTTTGCGCAATATCGTCTGCCAAAGATAAATCAGGGGCACAAAGGCGTCGACAATATTGTCGAACGCTTTGTTGGTGGTGTTTTACCAGTTGTGAGAACGCCTGCTGATCATTACCAATCAACACTTTTACTATCAATTCATTTTCATTGACGTTGTTTTTCATAAAGGCTATTACATTATATTGCTAATTCAAGACTTTGGCTTAAATTTATGAATTAACAAAAATGCCGCACCAATAGCAAACGGAAAGGCCGATAAACCAATAAACTCAGGTTCACTCTCTAACGCTAACCAACCATACAGTAATATAGCTAAAGAAAAGCTTATCAGCAGTATGCCACGAGAAAAATCTTTATCGGTATTATTCGAAGGGTTGGGTTTTGCGATACTTGCTACGAGCTCAGGCGATAATGTTTGACCATTATCGATAAGGTGTTGTAGGGTTTTTTGTTGCTCCAACTTACCTTGAGCTGCGTAATAAACAAAGCTCAAAATTACTATCATCAGACAGATAAATAGTACAATAGGTATCATCATTTCATTCATAAATTTTACTCCAAAGTAATTGTTATACCAAATCAATTAAGTTTGTTGCCACTTAGAAACTTAATGGAATTGGTATTATTAAGGTAGTTGCCGTGAGTGTTGTTTTTGGATGCAAATAAAATTAATTATTAAAAAAGATGCTTATTTAAATAATAGTATATGCTGCTATAATCCTGTTAAGTACTCAATAGTCACTGTTTTACTTAGCTTAATCGCGGAAACAAATTGAATGAATAATGCTCTAAGAACAATTTATCTCACACTTATATTTTTGCCAATTCTGACTTTACCTGAAGTTGCTGCACAAAGTAGTAAAACAGATTGGCAAACGCCAAGCCCTATTTTTAAACAAAAGTTTGATTGGTTACGCTTAACTTCAAATGAGTGGTTAAAAGGTGACATTGTGTCGATGTACGATGAAACTTTAGAGTTTGATAGTGACGAATTAGATATGCAAACGATTGATTGGGATGATGTTGCCGAATTAAGAAGTAAAGATTGGCTAAGTATACGGTTGGTGGATGGTACGATCGCCGAGGGCTATTTAGTGGTGCTGGACGGTAAACTTACCCTAGTAAATAATAACATCTCAACTAATTACCATTTAAATGAGTTGGTATCTATTGCTTCTTCTGGAGTTAATGAGTGGGATCTGTGGGATGGCTATGCCAATGTTGGTTTAAATGTTCGTAGCGGTAATACTGAGCAGCTTGATTACACCATAACGGCAGGGATTCAGCGCAGAAGTTCTTCAAGCCGTTTTAAAACGGATTACACGGCTAATTATAGTAAAAGTGAAATTGATGATGATGGTGTACCAACTGACGTTAAAACGGCTGACAGCCAAAGGTTAACCAGTACCTATGATTGGTATTTTAGCCAAAAAATATTCTTTCGAGTGGTGGATGCTGAATATTTTAGTGATGAATTTCTCAATGTTGATTCAAGAATTAGTGTTGGTGTTGGTTTAGGTTACCAACTTATTGATAGCAGCAAAACCAGTTGGGAAGTCACCTTAGGCCCTAGTTATCAAACTACTCGTTTTAATAACGTTAAAGAGGGGGAAGATGATCAAGAAAACTCAGCCGTTGTTTCTATTGGCACTACCTATGAGTATGAGCTGACCAGTGATATTGATTTTGATGCTAGCTACCAAATTCAGCTAGTGAATGAAGCTTCTGGCGATAAAATACATCACTTTAAAACAGGGTTTGAAGTAGAGTTTGCCGGTGACTTTGATTTAGATTTAACTTTTTATTTAGATCGAACTGAAAAGCCTAAAGAAGATGAATCTGAAAATATTCCAGAGCAAAATGATTATCGCTTTGTTGTCAGTTTAGGTTATGATTTTTAGCGTGGTAAAAAAGTAAATTATTTTTCCTAAAAAACGCCAGTGTGGGCGTTTTTTATTGATAACGTATTTGTATTAATTAAAAGTTAAGTGAAGTGAATAAATTTTTATTATTAACATTGTCTTTATTACCTTTGGTTTTTTTGACGAGCTCAGCAGCTGTTGTTAACTCAACTCAAGGTATTAAACCTTGGAAAAAACCGACGCCTGTATTTGATCAAAAGTTTGATTGGTTACGACTTACTTCAGATGAATGGTTAAAAGGTGACATCATCTCAATGTATGATGATGAGCTTGAATTTGACAGTGAAGAGTTTGATCTTAAAACCTTTGATTGGCAAGATGTCGCGGAACTACGTAGTCGATTTGATCAAAGTATTCGTCTAACCGATGGTAGTGTTATTGAAGGTTTCTTAATTGTAAAAAATCAAAAAGTGACAATACTTAGTAATGGTCAAGCCCATGAATTTCCGTTGTCTGAATTACTCACTATTACCTCATCTTCTGAAAGCCGCGGTAATTTATGGGATGGTAATGTCAAATTAGGCGCTAATTATCTAAAAGGTAACGTCGGACAAACTGATTATACGCTATCTTCTGTGATACAAAGACGAACGCCAGAATCACGTTTTAGATCTGACTTTATTTACAGCTACTCAAGACTTACCAATAAAGGCGAAGGAGATGATGTTGTTAATACTAATAGCCGTCGTCTCACTAGTTATTTTGATTGGTTTTATACCGCAAAAGTCTTTTTTAGGTTATTAGATTTTGAACATTTTAGTGATGAACTACAAAATATAAAATCGAGAAATACCATAGGGTTGGCGGTTGGTTATCACCTTATTAATAATAAACGAGTTCAATGGGATATTACCCTTGGCCCAAGTTACCAGCAAACTATTTATTTAGAAACTCAAGCGCAAGATCATGAACAAAGTGGCGTGGCATCACTTAGCACTTTTTTAGAGTATGAAGTGTCGAGTGTTATCGATTTAGTTTTTGATTATCAAATACAATTTGTTAATGAAGCTTCGGGTAAGCGGATACATAACTTAAAAACGGGGATATCATTTGATTTGAAAAACGACGTAGATGTTGATGTCAGTTTTTATATCGATCGTATCGCTTCACCTTTACCAACCGATACTACCATCAATAGTATCCCTGAAGAAAATGATTACCGTTTAGTTTTTAGTTTTGGCTATAGTTTTTAACAACGGTATTTATTAAGTCATATTTTATAAAACGATTTTTTTATAAAATATGTTTCAAGTATTACCACGCAGAGCCGGCTTGAATATAAAATACGTTCTCTTCTGGTCCTTTTGCAATATCTATACCCATATTAAAGCCGTACCTGCGGGCTATAAGGTATCTAAAGCCGATGCCTTGGCTCACTTTACTCTCACTGTCTAATAATGATGAAAATTCACTACTTGCTTTACCCACCCCGGCAAATACATTGATTTCCCAACGGTGGTTAATTTCATAAATCACTTCAAGTTCAGTTAAACCAATGGCATTACCTTGATAACGGCCCGCAGGGATGCCGCGCATGGAAATTGAAGGAGTTGCATAGGGCGGTAATAATTGGTCAGAATTTGCATATTCAACTTCGGCTCTAAATGCGGTACGCCACTTTTTAGCTACTTGAAAATAATGTAAACCAGTAAATTCGGTTAGCTGATAATTAATATCTGAGCCAATGGCATCGTCAAACCATAAGTGACTTAATTCATATTTCAAGCCTGTTTTAGGGGAAAACAAGTTGTTTCTGGTGTCATATTCAAGGGTAAAACCAGCACCAGAAGTGGTGATTTTTTTTGTCAGTAAATCGGTTAATGATTCTTGCCACTCGGGCGGTAAATTGCCAATTAAATCATCTAAATTAGCTGGTGAGATATCAGCATTAATGTACCTGTGTGTGGGGCCTAAATAAAATGAGCTGTTAGCAATTTTAAATTTTATTGTTTGCATCACCGCCATAGCTTTTGTATTTAGCTGAATAGGTTTATTAAGGACAATATCGCCGGAGCCATAAAAATCTAAGTTAATATCTCCGTAACCGCCACCACCCATGTAACGTATTGTTCCTTTTTTAAAAAAACCCATATGACCGCCACCGGCAAAATAGGAATTATTACCGGTATAAGCACCAATTAGCGCTGAAATACTTGGTGGCATTAAAGAAGCGGCAGCATCATCATTGTCAATTTTTTGCATTGCGGCTAAACGGGCATTTTTTTCTTTTTCTTCCTCATGAAAAAAAAGCCCCATCATACCTAAGCCACCATCCACTGCGGGATCGGTAATAATAATGGGTACAGGTAAAAAACCATAAGCATTTTCTGATAAATACTGCGAGGCATCAAATTGACCATCTAAAATATCAATAAACTGATTAGAACTAGCAAAAGACTTGCTGGCAAATAACGATAATATAAAAATTGATGTTGTTAGTTTACTTATGTTCATAAGTTATTCTCTTAAAATCGGTAAGTTGTTGAAGCAATAAAACTCTCTCGGCTGCCACCAAAGCCAGCTTCAGAATGAAAAGACCAACTTTTAGTGACATCCCAGTTAAAGCCAATTAAATAATTAATCTTATCAGCATTTTCTTGATTGATAATAAAATCCAGTTCAGTGCGATCACTTTCACCTGGAATATCGGAAGTATCGAAAGTAAGTTTTCCGGCAACATCTAGTTCTGCGTCTAAATAAGTTAGGCCAACAAAGGTCGACAGCGTGCCCCACTTGCCAGCATCTGATGATATGCCAATTCGAGGTGATATTTGCAGTGCTTTTACATCATCTTCTAAAATGTTGAGATCGGTAATAACGTAGGTGACAGGTAAAGCGACAAAAAACCGATCCCAGCCCATGGCCAAAGTAAAGCCTAAAGATATATTTGAGCCGGTGTAATGAGGGTCAGCAATGCTGGCTATATTTTTGTTACAAGCGGGTAAAGGGAATAGTCCATCACAACTGCCACCTAAAAACTCTACCAAGTCTTTACCTTTTATTGATATTGGCGTTGCAGCGTTACCCTTCATTTTTCCATAAGTCGCATATAAATTCAGAAACGGAAATAACCAGACATCCGCTTTAATTTGTAAGTTTGTATTTTCGGCTCTGGCAGTACCGAACTGAACAAAATCTAGTGGCACCATTTCTGAATCATTAAAACCAACTTTCAAATCTTTTAAAATAAGATCCTGTCCGATTAAATTAGGAATAATGGCAATGCCAAAAGTTTTAGGCAACTCAAAACCTAAATCAAGCACTTCTTGGGCAAAAAATGGCAAGGCTCTCGGCCAAATTTGCCGTTCACCGTATTTATCCAATAATATTTCGCCAATCTCTCGTCCTTTAAGGGTTGGATAAAGCTCAGTAACTCTGATGATATCCTCTTGGGAGCATTGACAGTCTTTTACTTCTTTAGCTGTTTGTTTATCGTTTTCATTTGCATGTACATTAGTGAGCGCGAATGAACAAAACAGTAAATAAAGTGAACATGTTAACCATTGAGACTTCATAATTAATTTCCGTATACTTTTTGATAGTTAAAGTTGTTGTTTAGCTTCATTATTTAGTGAGAGTTACATCAGATTTAGGAATACTGCTACAAATTAAAATATAACCCTGTTCAATCTCTTCTTCAGTTAAGCCATCAGTTGACAGTTGTTCTACTTCACCTTTAACCATTTTTATTTTACAACGACCACACATACCGGCTCGACAAGAGTAAGGTAAAATTAATCCTGCTTCCTCAGCTTGTTCTAATATGCTTTGTTGGTTATTGCCTTTATGAGTTTTATGCCAAGAATCAAAGTTAAGGGTGATTTTTTTATTGCTTGGCCGTGGTGATCTTTGTACTGATGTCTTTTGGGATAGTGAAAATATTGGTGGTGACTTTTTCTTAATGATAGTGACAGTATCTGTGGTTTTAATTTGTCCTTGATTAAGGGGAATCAAATTTTGGCCGAATAAAATTTCACCTTTCAAGTCACCCTCTGCAGCTTGTCGGTAAGCTTTTAGACTTGTTAACGGTTCTTGGTGACTATGCTTTTGTCCTGTCTCAGGGTTTATGGTGGTAAAAATGCAACGAGAACAAGGTTTTCTTAATTCAAACTCTACTTCACCAATACGAATGTGTGACCAAGTATCCTCTGCAAAGGCTTCACAATTATCAACCACCAAGTTTGGCCGAAATTGGCTCATAGAAATTGTTGTAGGGCAACGTGCATTTAAATCATTTAAAGACGCTTGAGAAATTAATAACAATGGATAACCATCGGCAAAGGCAAGTTGATTTGTTCGACTACTGGTCTTTGGTACGATGCGTTTTGATAATTCGCCAAAGTGTAGTAATTGACAAGGTCGATTTAAATAACGGCTAAACCATTGATGATGTTCATTACTGCCTTGCTGCGCATTAACATTATCGTGCCAAACAACGATATTTTGATAAGTGTTACTAAATTGTTGATAATTAACGATTAGCTTTGGCATGTCTGGAGCCGTTAATACTAAGCCTGTTGGTGTTACATTCGCTTGTATTAAACAAAGTATTGGATCAGTACGTGCGGTAATAAACTGACCCTTATCGTCAGTAAGAACAAACCTTCGATCAAAGCTAAGGCCTAATTCATCAACCCAGCTACTAGATAGGGTAATACCTGCGGTTGATTTTATTGGATATACACTGATTTGTGATAATTTTATGCTGTCTGTCATAGTTAACAAGAATTTTTTGAGTAATGAATTTGGCTAAATTTCGTTTTATTTTAACTGATAGCATTACATTAATCAGGTATATTGTCGTCATAGATTTTTGATTTTTATAAAGATAGCTTTCATCGAATGAAACATATTCATATTTTAGGTATTTGTGGCACATTTATGGGCGGTATTGCTGCCATTGCCAAACAACTCGGTTTTCGAGTATCAGGCTGCGATGCCAATGTTTACCCTCCAATGAGTACTCAGCTTGAGCAACTCGGCATTGAGCTGATGCAAGGCTATAAAGTTGAGCATTTAGCTGATGAGCCTGACATGGTGATTGTCGGTAATGCCATGTCTCGTGGTAATGTAATGGTAGAGTATGTACTTGACAGGAATATCCCCTATACCTCTGGACCACAGTGGCTTTTAGATAACGTCTTAAAAGATCGTTGGGTCGTTGCTGTTTCGGGCACCCATGGTAAAACCACGACCAGCTCAATGATTACCTGGATTTTAGAATATGCCGGTATGAACCCCGGATATTTAATTGGTGGTGTACCACAAAATTTTGAAAGTTCAGCTCGTTTGGGTGAGTCGCCATTTTTTGTTATTGAAGCGGATGAATACGATACGGCCTTTTTTGATAAACGCTCTAAATTTGTTCACTACCGACCTCGCACGTTAGTGATTAATAATATGGAATTTGACCATGGCGATATTTTTAATGACTTGTCTGATATTCAACGTCAATTTCATCATCTCATCCGAATGGTGCCAAGCAATGGCTTAATTCTTTCACCAAAAAATGAACAAGCCATTACTGATACTTTATCTCAGGGCTGTTGGACAGCTACAGAATTCAGCTATGATGCAATTAGCCTTGATGCCGTTGGTGATGCCGCTGGTGTTGATGTAAAACAGCAGAAAAAATTGAGTACTGATGGTTGGCAAGCGACAAAATTGCTGGTCGACGGCAGTCAATTTATTGTCAATTTTAAAGGACAAGAGCAAGGTATCGTTCGTTGGAATTTAATTGGTGATTTTAATATTGATAACGCCTTAATGGCTATTGCTGCAGCGCGCCATTCTGGTGTAACAACCGAGGTAGCTATAGAAGCGCTAAATAAATTCATTAATACCAAGAGGCGGTTAGAGCTGCGTGGTACGGTTAACGATGTTCGCGTATTTGATGACTTTGCTCACCATCCAACTGCCATTGAAAAAACCTTAACAGGTGTTCGCGCCAATGTTGGTGATAAACGTATTATTGCGGTCTTAGAGCCGCGCTCAAATACCATGAAGTCAGGTATTCATAAAGACAGTTTACCTGCGTCACTTGCATTGGCTGATCAGGTCTTTATTTATCAAGGTGAAGACGTGAAATGGTCGGTAAATCAGTTAATAGCGGATTGCTGTCAACCTTGTATCGTTGATACTGATATTGAGCAATTAATCAGTAAAATTACTGAGTATGCAGAGCCAAATGATACGATTGTGGTGATGAGTAACGGCGGCTTTGGCAATATTCATCAAAAATTACTGGATGCTTTAACGGTAAAGTTTAGTCGTTAAGCTTAACTGTTAAGTTTAGCTGTTAATTTTAATTCTCAAGTTAAGACTTAATATCAGTTACATTAAAAAAGGAAAGTATTTTGTCAACATCTGCAAAAAACTCATCAATAAAACACTTAGCAAGTGAACCGCAGTCTATAGAACAAGCTTTTAGTCAAAAAATTACCCTTGCCATTACTGGCGCGTCTGGCTCTGCTTATGCATTGCGCCTACTTGAGTGTTTAGTGGCTGCAAATTATCAAGTGTATTTATTATGTTCAAGTGCGGCGCGGGTGGTATTTGATACCGAAGTAGGTTTTAAATTACCAGCATCTCCCGATGCGGCAAGCCAAGCATTTACTGAAAAATTTAATGCTAAAGAAGGGCAAATAACGGTATTTGGCAAGGAGCAATGGTTTTCACCCGTCGCTTCCGGTTCTTCAGCTCCCAAACAAATGATTGTTTGTCCTTGTTCAACGGGTACTTTAGCTGCGATTGCTCATGGCATGAGTGACAACCTCATTGAACGGGCTGCTGATGTGGTGATAAAAGAACGAGGTCAATTAATATTAGTGCCTAGAGAAACGCCTTTTTCTACACTACATTTGCAAAATATGCTGTCACTATCACAACAAGGTGTGGTGATTATGCCAGCAGCTCCTGGTTTTTATCATCAACCCAAATCAATTAATGATTTGATTGATTTCATGGTTGGACGAATGTTGGATCATCTTAATATTGAACAAAGCATCATGCCACGTTGGGGTTATCAAATTTAGCTAAAAACTTGAAGGAAAACCCTAGAGGGCTATGAGACATTAATAGTAGCTGTTAATAACTTCAACAATCTCTGCTGCTCATCACTTAACCGTCAAATATTTCATATTAATAAAATGTACTTTATCTTTATTTAATTGCTTTTCAACGATTTTCTCTTAATTTATCTGCGTAGATATGCTTAAGTAACTCATTGTCATTATCTCACCCTAAATAGGCCTTTTAAATGTCTTTAAATTTTATCAAAACTAGCTTGACTGCTTTAGCATTACCGCTGTTGTTATTGAGCCAATCAAGTATTGCCGAAGAAGAAAAACCCAAATGGTCAGTGAATAATCCACAAGGTGAATTTAAAACGGTAAATATTGATGTTGATCAAGGCACTTGGATGAACATCGATTTAAGTCCTGACGGCGAAATGCTAGTTTTTGATTTGTTAGGTGATATTTACACTATGCCAATAAAGGGAGGGAAGGCGACCGCTTTAATGACCGATATTGCTTGGCAAATGCAACCTAGATTTAGCCCTGACGGAAAATATATTGCCTTTACTTCTGATGAAGATGGCGGTGATAACCTTTGGATAATGAATCGTGATGGCAGTAATGCTAAAGCGGTCAGTTCTGAATCTTTTCGTTTATTAAATAGTCCGGCATGGTCACCAGACGGCAATTATTTAGTGGGTCGTAAACATTATACTAAGTCTCGATCTTTAGGAGCAGGAGAGGTTTGGCTTTATCATAAAACTGGCGGTAAAGGCGTTATGCTAACAAAGCGCCCGAATGAGCAAAAAGATTTAGGTGAACCTGCTTATTCACCTGACGGTAAATATGTTTATTTTTCTCAAGATGCTACCCCAGGTAAATCTTTTCATTATTCAAAAGACTCAGTAAAAGGCATTTATAAAATTAAACGTCTTGAGTTAGCTACCGGTGAAATAGAAACAATCATCTCTGGTACTGGTGGAGCAATTCGTCCAACACCTTCACCCGATGGTAAATATTTAGCTTTTATCCGCCGAGATGATTTTCAATCAAACTTATATTTATATAATTTAAAAAGTGGTGAGAAAACTAAGATTTATCAAGGGTTAGATCGTGATATGCAAGAAACGTGGGCTATTCATGGGGTTTATCCTACTATGGCGTGGCTACCTAAAAGCAATGGTTTAGTTTTTTGGGCTGATGGCAAAATTAAACAACTAACCTTGTCAAAAAGCCTTGATGATAACAAAGTAAAAAACATTGAGTTTAACGTTAAAACCAGTAAAAAAATTCAACATTCATTACGTTTTCAGCAGCAAATTGCGCAAACTGAATTTGATGTGAAAATGTTGCGTGATGTTGAAGTCTCACCCAATGGAAAAAAAGTAGTTTTTGAAGCCATGGGACATATTTATACTCGTAGTATTTCAGATGGCAAAGTTACAGGTAAAGCAAAACGCTTAACTAAACAAAACTCACACTTTGAATTTAATCCGAGTTTTTCTCGTGATGGTAAAAAGGTTGTTTATGTAACATGGCATGATCAACAGCTTGGTCAGGTTAAAGTTGTTTCAGCTCGTGGCGGTAAAGGAAAGTTATTGTTTAAGGAACAAGGGAAGTATGTTGAGCCTGCTTTTTCTCCTGATGGAAAAACGGTAGTTTATCGTAAAATTTCAGGTGGTTATATTACTGATCCTAAGTGGGGATTAAATAGCGGAATTTATGCTATTTCAGTTAACAAGAACAATAATAAAAGTGCTAAAAATGTTAAACCAATACTTATCACTGATAACGGTTATAGCGCTCACTTTGGCAGTAGTAATAAACATATCTATTTAATCGGCTACGATGAAATGCCATACCTGGCGCGCATCGATCTTGATGGACAAAATGAACAATCGTTATATCAAGGAAAATACGCCACGGAATATAAAGTTTCACCAAATGGTCAATACCTTGCCTTTGCTGAACGTTTTAAGGTATTTGTTACCCCTATGGTTGAGCGAGGACAAGTTATTGATATTGGGCCAAAATCCACCAATCTTCCCGTTAAACAACTGTCTATACGTGCGGGTGAAGGGATCAATTGGAATAGCCAATCGAATGAAATTTATTGGAGTTTAGGTCCAGATCTCTACCAAGCCAGCATTAATAACCTTTTTGATATAACTGCTGAAGCTACTGAAGTTGATGATTCAAAAACTGATTCTGAAACTAAAGAAGATAAGAACGTTATCAGTAAACCTGAAGTGGTAAAAACCTACTTAGGATTTAAAAAATCGACTGATATCCCTTCAGGTATGATCGCCTTTGTTGGTGGTAAAGTCATTACCATGGAAGGAGATCAAGTCATTGAAAATGGCGTAGTACTGGTTAAAGATAACCTTATTGAAGCTGTGGGTAGTCGCGCTGAAGTTAATATTCCAAGTGATGCTAAAATTATTGATATTACCGGACAAAGCATTCTTCCAGGTTTAATTGATGCCCATGCTCACGGACCTCAAGGTCGAAGTGAAATTATTCCTCAACAAAATTGGAAAAATTATGCTGGCTTAGCCTTAGGTGTTACTACGATTCACGATCCATCAAATGATACCTCAACATTCTTTGCCGCTAGTGAAATGCAAAAGTCGGGACAAATTGTTGCCGCTCGTCTATTTTCTACCGGCACGATTTTATATGGTGCAAGTAGTGCTGGTGCAACCTCGCATGTTGATAGTTTGGAAGATGCTAAATTTCATATTGAGCGCTTAAAACAAGCCGGTGCGTTTAGCGTGAAAAGCTATAACCAACCACGTAGAAATCAACGGCAACAACTTATACAAGCGGCTAGAGAGTTGAATATGATGGTGGTGCCTGAAGGTGGTTCACTATTACAGCATAATTTAACCATGTTAGTTGATGGCCATACGACGTTAGAGCATTCAATTGCTACTGCTAAGATTTATGATGATATTAAACAGTTGTGGTCACAATCTACTATGGGTTATACACCAACACTTGGTGTGGCTTATGGCGGTATTTCAGGTGAAAACTACTGGTATGATACTACTGATGTTTGGGCGCACCCAAGATTAAGTCAATATGTGCCAAGTGACATGTTAAAAGCTCGCTCGATGCGCAGACCTAAAGCGCCAGCACATCATTATAATCATATCAATGTCGCCAAAGTAGCTAAACAATTACAAGACTTAGGTATTAAAGTTAACGCTGGTGGTCACGGACAACGTGAAGGCTTAGCCATGCATTGGGAATTATGGATGATGGCTCAAGGAGGCATGACACCGCTACAAGCTTTGCGTACTGCAACAATTTCACCAGCAAAAACACTAGGTCTTGATAGTCAATTAGGCTCATTAACAAAAGGCAAACTGGCAGATATTATTGTTGTTAATGGCGATATAAGCCAAGATATTCGTTTATCAGATCGAGTGAGTTATACCATGGTCAATGGTCGTTTATATAACGCTGAAACGATGAATGAAATTGGTAATTACGATAATAAGCGTTTGCCCTTTTATTTTGAAAAGTAAACGTTTAATGTATAAGTGTCGGGTAATGGCTTTTTATTATGAAAACTAAAATTTATTTTTTACCCGGTACATTGTGTGACGCTCGCTTGTGGTTGGAATTATGGGCGGCACTCTCCGAGATGGATAATCGTTATCAACTCATCCATCTTAGTATTCCTGCACAAAAGAACATTGATGACATTGTCTTGGCTTTAGCTGAGCAACTACCTGAGGAAAAAATCAATTTATTGGGCTTTTCCCAAGGCGGTTATTTAGCCAGTGCCTTTGCTTGCCAGTATCCACAGCGTATTAATACTCTAATCAACCTGTCTAATGCCCCCAATAAATTACCCGATGCAGAGGTTGTTACTCGAGATAAAATTATTCTATGGGTTGAAGCTCAAGGGTATAGCGGCATAACTTTGGCAAGAATTAAAACTTTTTTACATGTAAATAATCACTCAAACGCTAAAATTATTGAGCGTATTAAACAGATGGATACTCATTTTGGCCAACTTGGCTTGTTGCAACAACTTAAGTCGACCACAGTAAGAAAGAATTTATTGCCTCAATTGCAAGACGCTAAATTTCCAATGATCTTTTGTTATGGCGATAGCGACTTATTAGTAAAAAGTGAAACGATTGAGAAGTTATCATCGACTAACCCAGTCATTTCACATTATCAATTTGTCAATTGTGGCCATATGTTACCGCTTGAGCAGCCTTATTTATTAGCTCAAACGCTATCAAACTTCCTCACCCGACATACTAGCTAAACATAGCTACATTCCATTACGCCTCATACCAATAGAAAATAGATATTAAATTACCTCCTGAAAAACAATTAATAATTCCCATAATTGCACCTACCTTGTTTAATTATTGAACTATAGTGTGACAAAATGTGTTTTATTATATTAAATACTGGCATACTAGCGCGCTTGATATTTCAAAAAGTAATAAAAACACTCAAAGGAGGGATTACCTAGGTGTAGATGCTAAGGCTATAAATGAAAAATAATATTACCCTTTATTCATTAAACGCGTTGTTATTGGTTTTTTTGTATATGGTAACTTTTGGTGTTTTTTACTTAGCCTACAGTACCGATTATATTGAAGATGAAAGTTTAACCCCAATGCGCTTAGTCGTGTTTATTCTGTTATTACCTCTATTATTTAAATATCTCATACAATTACTTAGCTTGTGCTTTTACAGTTTCAGTGAGCGCTCTAGACAAAAACGTCATACCCTGTGCCCTAACGTTAAAGTTTCAGTATTAATTCCTGCTTGGAATGAAGAAGTCGGTATTATTAAAACCATTAAATCTGTGCTTGTTAGTGATTACCATGATGTAGAGATTGTGGTGATTAACGACGGCTCTACAGATAATACCGACAAACTTGTATGCGAGTTTGTCAAAAGCTTTCAAGGCAAGCAAAACCAAAAAACTGAAGTCTCATCTAAAAGCATTCAATATTTAAGTATAAAAAATGGAGGTAAGGCAAGAGCGCTTAATCACGCATTAACCGTGGCAACAGGTGAAATTATTATTACCATTGACGCTGACTGTTTAATGGATCGTATGGCAATTACCAATACCTTAAAACGTTTTGGTAATCAAAATGTCGGTGCTGTATGCGGTAATGTAGTTGTTGGTAATCGTAAAAAACCTGTGGAATTAATGCAGCAACTTGAATACCTTTACGGATTTTTCTTTAAACGTGCCGACTCAGTATTTAACTCTGTTTATATTATTGGTGGCGCAGCAGCGGCTTATCGTAAATCGGTATTAGATGAAGTCGGCGGCTTTGATGAACAAATAGTCACTGAAGACATTGAAATGTCGATGCGTATTCTTAGTTATGGTTACAAAACTCGTTATGCGGCTGATGCTGTTACCTATACTGAAGGTCCATCAAAATGGCGCTGCTTATTTAATCAAAGACTGCGTTGGCGCTTCGGGCGATATCAAACCTTTATAAAATACAAACAGTTGTTTTTTAGTGCACAGCAACATCATAATCGCTATTTTACTTTTTTATTACTACCCGTTGCCCTATATGCTGAGTTTGCTCTGTTGTTTCAAGGGCTATTTTTGGCGGCATTCTATAGTTATACCTTTATCACTTTTGACTTCATACCGCTGGTATTTGTTATTGTTTTCATGGCGGTGATGGTTTGTTTGCAAGTGATATTTGATAGCAAATCAAGGTTTCACCTTAACTTGTTATTGTTAGCACCTATTGCTTGGTTGGTTTTTTATATTGTTGATGTTGTTGAGTTTCAAGCGCTGTTTCGTAGTTTAAAACGACTAGCTAAACGAGATGAGTTGAAGTGGCAAAAATGGGCAAGAGTCGGTTTACTTAACCAGCAAACTCAAGATGATGAAGAAAACGTTTGTCCCACTGAGCGATAAAGTCGATAATAGTGGTATTAACCCAATAGGTGTGAGAAAGCAGTGAATAGTGACGGCAAGCGATTAAATAAATTTATCTCAGAATCTGGCTTTTGTTCTCGTCGTGGCGCTGATAAGTTGATCGAAGCAAATCGCGTTACCATCAATGGCAAACACCCTGAACTAGGCACTAAAGTTCAAAGTGGTGACGAGGTAAGGGTAGATGGCAATGTTATCGATGCCAGTCCTGACAATAAAGTCGATCGGGTTTATATTGCTTATAACAAACCTATCGGCATTACCTGTACAACTGAGTCACATGTTCGAGGCAATATTATTGATGCTATTGGTCATTCTCAACGTATATTTCCTATTGGCCGATTAGATAAACCTTCAGAAGGGCTGATTTTCTTAACCAGTGATGGCGATATTGTTAACAAGATTCTCCGCGCTGAAAACGCTCATGATAAAGAGTATCTTGTTACCGTAGACAAACCCATCAGTGAACGTTTTATCGAGCGAATGTCTCGTGGTGTGCCTATTTTAGGGACAATCACTAAACCTTGTATTGTTAATGTGAAAAGCAAATTTGTCTTTACTATTATCCTTACTCAAGGCTTAAATCGCCAAATACGCCGAATGTGTGAATATCTTGATTACGAAGTAACTAAACTGAAACGCTCACGCATTATGAGTGTTGAGTTAGGTTTATTAAGGCCGGGTCAATGGCGCGATTTAACGGCAGACGAAATGGCAGAAATCAATCAAGCGGTAAAACATTCTACTAAAACCGCAGAAAACACTCCTCAGGTAGAGGGTGAAAATAATGATGAAAATCCAGTTAAAACTAAAAAGTTAACCTACTCTGATTTAATGAAAGAGTAGGCGAACAAAACATGAGGTGGTAGAGCGTAAGTCATGACTTAACTGGTTTTAGCTAAAGCCAGTGCCAAGCGCTCAACCCATTGATCAATTACTAATTTGACACTATCAATATTGGTATCATCATCACTAACATTTACTTCACCACTGTCATTACTGACAATAACCGCCACTAAACCTCTGCCGGAGTTTGTATCAACAAATTCTACTTCTAAAGTCGCAGCGCCAATTACAGCCTTTTGCGCTGAAACTAATAAGTAGACCTCTTTACCTGCCGCCATAACCAGTCTAAAAGGAATTAAATCTAATGGGCTCAATTCAGGCTCTAGTTCTTTTATATTTGTTAATGCCATACGAATTAATAATGAGTCAGCGGTGCCTGGTTCAACAAATTCAAATCGATCACCTACTTGCTTCTTAATTTGTTGCTCAAAGTAGTCAGTGAGTTGTTTTTGTTTATCTTTATCGACAATATTTACTGCTTCGTTAGGATTTAGCCAAATTTCTACCGGATCTAAGGCAATTTTTGTATATTGCGAAAACTGATGTTTACGGTAAGCCGGGCGTGGTCTTATCCAAGAGTTTTCAACTTGCGGATTAGGTTTAAATAACAAGTAGTCTTTTAAAAAATCAGATTTATAGTCAGGCCGTTGTAGGCGGTTACTACAGCCTGAAATTAAAACTAAGGCGAGCAGGGTAAATAAGAGCTTGTTCATTGGCAAATTAATATGGGCTATTGATAAAATTTTCAGCAGTATAAAGATTATTCAATAATTAAATGTAAAGTGTTGTAACTGAGCAGTTGAAAATAATTTCAAACTTTTTTGTTAGATAACGCTACCTAATAGTTAATCAATAAAACTAAAGCGTAATTATAGTTTTAAATTATTACTTTAAGTAAGCACCTTAAATTCAAATCTAAACGAAAGGAATGAAAATGAAATTATTGACTAAAATTGTCCCTGTTATTATTAGCTCATTGTTAATCACTAGTGCAGCCTTTACCTTATCCGCTAATGAGAATAATAAATCAGCTGCTGATTACACCCTAGTATTGCTAAAAGACTGCCAAGAAATTAGTCGCCAAGTTATGTCTGATAAGCAGTTGTCTGCCTATTTGGCATTAGAGCAAGCAAGTGAAGAAATGGTGGGCATTGAATCGCCTATTGAAAGTATGCAAGATGAACTCGATCAATATACCGCTCAAATAGAGCAGTTAACTGACAAAGCGATCGTTGAAGATGAACACAGTTTACATATCAATAAAGCCTTTTTAAAAGAACAAGAAGTAGTGGTTGCTAAGCTTAATAAATTAATGGAAAGACACCAAGCCGATTTCGATGCTATTGGCAAACAAGGTGAAAAAATTGGCGAGATAGCGGATGAATTCGAAAAAGCTTTATCTGAGTCAACCGACGGTTTTGATTATGATCAAGTTCACATTGAAACCCCTAATGACAAAGAAAAGAATCACCAATGTCATAGCCGTACATACATAACTCGTTTGTAGTGATGATGTGGGCTAGATTCTTTTATAAAAAAATCTAGCTCATTTATAAAATTTAAGCCGATTTACGATGATAATGTCGTAAACCATGTTCTTTTTGTCGACCTTGGCTAAATGAGGTCACTCGTTTTAAATAGCCAATGACTCGGGTACCGTGGTCTATATTTTCACTGCCACAACTGCTGCATGTATATAGCGTACGTTTATCTATTTTTTCGCACTCATTGCAAATAGTAATCTTCACGTTGATACAAAAATAATTGCAGCCCGTTGCTGCGGCAACGTCGAAAAGTTTTAGGTAAGCGTCTGTTGATAGACTTTCATCTAAGTTTAAGTGCAATGCGGAGCCACCATCAAGATATTGAATCATCTCTCTACCGTGCATAACAAATTTGTCTAAATGGTTGGTTTCATCATCTTCAACTAAATAGAAATAAGAGTTATAACAATCACGACTGACTTTATAGCCATCTTTTTTATCCCATTTGGCGTTTTTAATACCAAGATTTTCTGCTGGGACAAACTCAGTATTAAATAAGTAACCGTAATCAAGCTTAGCTTGTTTGTTAGCATCATAAATTACTTTTAATTTATCACTAACAAATGCTTTATAGGCATCGTTATTGCCAATCATTAAACCACTAAACTCAGCGGCTTCGGCCATGCCGTTTATGCCAATAGTTAAAAACTGTTTATCAAGATTAATAAAACCTGCATCATATACCGCTAATGCACCTTGGGCTTGATAGTTTTCCATCAACGAGCGGTAGGCTACTTGGTATTTTTGTACTTTCTCAATTTCTGTTTTTAAATCGCGGCCGTCCTGTTCAAGTCGATTGATATTCATGGTGATAACATTAATAGAGCCAGTGGCAACACCCCCAGCTCCTAAAGTATAAGAGAAGGTATTGTCAGAAATTTCATTACGCAATCGGCAGCAAGAAGCTAAAGAGTCAGCACTGTCTGATAAGTAAACAAAAAATGAATTACCCGCGGCTTTTTCGCTGGCCAGATCGCGAGCAAACTGTTTGTCTTTGCATTGCCCGTTTGCTGTGAGCATTGCTGCGGTGATTACCGGAAAGGTTAATACCGCCTGTTCACGCTCTTTATTAATCCAAGATAAAAAGAATTTTTGTAATCGTTCAACTGATGGCCAATCAGGCTTGGTAAAATCAGGGAAAACAAAGTTTTCAAACATTGAACTAAAGTAATATTGATCAAACAGCGAAATATTCCAAAAAACACTTTGGTAGCCTCGAGCAGCAGCAGGCTGATTAAGGGCATAAACAACATGTTGTAAGTGATTAGCGATTGCTTTTTCATGTTTTGCTAAATAGTGGTCACCAAATTCTTTACGAGCAAAATAATCAAAGTAACTAATAAATTCTACAGTAGCGATCGCGCCGGCAAATTGGGAAGAAATCGCAAAAATCAAGTTAACAAAGGAGCCGCAAAATGACTCTAAATGTTTAGGTGCCTTGGACTCACCACCAAGCTTAGTTAAACCGTCAAGTAAAAAAGGGTACATGCTAATTGATGCACAATAGGGTTTTAAGCTGGTTTCATCATGAACATAAATTTCATGTGCTTCAATTTGTCGTTGATATTCACTGGCTAAATCAGCATCAAATAACTTGGCTATTTTATCTGATACTAAGCCTCGGTTTATTTGTAAAAAACAGTCTTTAAGTAGCTCAGCTTCTAAAGTGGCAATGTTTTTGTGGGTGACATTGGCATTGGCATCCATTTTTGAGCCATCAGCGGCATTTTTTGCTGAGAAATACTGGCTGATAAAGTCTTTTTTATTATTAATTTGTTGTTCACTAAGCCGCAACATTTTGTTCTCCTAAGTGAGTATTATCATCTGTTGGTTTAAATAGGTAATTAAGTTTTTGACCGGTTTTTAAATTATAAAATGTTTGATTAGTCGTAGGGCTATTTAAGCCACCCAATTCAGGAGTCCATTTGCCTGTTTTTAAAAAAGTAAGGTGTTGGCTAATGCTAATGTTGATGTGATTCTCGCCACTATAAAGGCAAGTTTTAAGGCCTAAGTTGTTCGCAATGATCAGTTTTTCAATTAAAGTCTCGGCTTGCCATTCACCACCGAAAAAACAAACGCAGGTAATTAAGTCTTTATATTTATTTAGCCAATCAATAAACAGGTTATTGGTTAATTGCACTCCCTGGTTTTCATTCCACAACTCAGTGCTATGGCAGCCCTTACAACCTACTTTGCAACCAGTAATACTAAAACATAAGCTAATTTCGTCAGGCACTTCTTGAAATACAATAGAAGGGCGGATGCAGTTGAATTTCATTTTATGTCCATATATTGTGTTTGGTTTCTATTTACACACAATATATAGGTTGTTAGGGGGAGGGTGACTTGATTTAGATCAAGTTTTTTTAAAGGATTTAAATTTTATATCTATATATGGTGTGTTTGTCTGTATTTATTTCCATATACAGTATGTTGTTTGTTGGTCTATTTAAGGAGTTCAAGATTTATACTGTAATGTAAACTTATGTCAAGAAGAGTAAAGGAGTGCAAAGTTGCGCCTTTTGTCTGAACTAACCGATAAAATAGCGCTCTATTTGTCGTAATTTTTACTCTTTCTATAAGGAAACTCCATGAGCGCTAAAACAAGGCTGTCCAGTTTTATTCAACATCCATATCTTATTGCTGGATTTATGATCGCAGGGCTAAGTGCCTGTGGTTCAAGCAGTGATGGTGTTGGTTACGTGCAATTTTATAATGCTTCTTCAAATGCTCCAGCAATATATTTAACGATGGACAAAGACAATGATGATGACTTCAACAGTAAAACACATTCAGCTGTTTCTTATGGCAAAGCGGGCGGAAGTTATGAATATGATACTGATAATTATGATATTGATCTTTCTTGGGATGATGGCGATAGTGAGTTAGAAGAAATTTACGAATCAAGTTTAATAATTACCGATGATGACACTCAATTAGTTGTTATTGCTGGTAATATTGCTTCTCCTGAAGTCTTATATTTTGATATTGAATATATTGACGACGATAATGACGATGATGAAGATTTATTTAATCTAAGAATCATTAATATGCATTCATTTTCTGGTGGAGTTGATATTTATTTATCAAAATCCAATGAAACTTTCAATGAAGCAGTATTATTCAGTAGCGTAACTTATAGTGAAATATCAGCTAATGTAAAATATGATCAAGATGATTATATTATTTATTTAACAGCAGCTGGCAGCATGGATGTTTTGTATCAATCAGAAGAGATTGCTTATATTTATCCATCACAATATTTGATGATTATTAGAGAAAATAATGGCCCTAGTGATTCACCTTTCACTTTAGACCAAATTACAAAATCAAGTGGTGCCACAGAGTATCCTGATGCCGATGCTAGTGCAGAATTTCGTCTTTATAATGGTTTGATTGAGCATGAGTTACTGCCAGAATACCATGGTGTATCTGATGTTCATGTTAATGGTATTGATGATGATCCTGAAGTTCAAAATTTACATTCGGGTGAGTTTAGCGAAAGCATGCAAAGAGACTTTGGTGATTATAGTCTTGACCTAACCATTCCAGAAACCAATGAAGTTATTATTCAAAACCATTTACTTACGCTGAATGCCGGTGATGACAAAACGGTATTTTTCTATATCAGAGAAGAAGATGTTAGTGACGATGATGATGAAGAAGAAATAGAGATCACGCTTAATTCTTTAGTGGTTGATAACAGCAACAGAGAAAGTCTTTATGATCACCAAGTAACGATTATTAATCTTATTGATGATTTTAGTAAAGTTGATGTCTACTTTGTTGAAAGTAATGAAACTATAGATTCAACGGATAACGATAAACACGTGCCCTACATTGCGCCGCAGTCGATTACTTTGCTTAATAATACTTACAGTGTTTATGTTATTGGTGAAGAAAACTCAACAGATATGATTTTAGTACGTTCTGAACTAATGTTAGATGAAGACACTCACGATATGTTTTTGATTATTGAAGAAGATGTTAACTCAAGCACGGGTTATAAAATGATATTTACTGATCAAAAGGATTAATCATTAAATACTCGTGATTACGGGTAATAAGAGTTAAATAAGCCATCATTACTGATTTCGTAAATCGGGGATGATGGTTTTTTTATTGGTTAGTACTGGTTTAAGTGTATTGAATAAAGGCAAGTTCATTAACATGGTTAATCGACTAAAAGTGAATAAAATAAACTTACCTTAAGACGTATGACGTTAATTGTTTAAATTTAAGTTAAATCTATGCAAACGAGCTGTTAACTCCGTCGTTAGATGTTATTATTTTTGGCTAATAGTTAACTAGGATGTCTGATGTCGCCACTATGCTCATGGAAGAATGCAAAATCTTGCTCGCTTTTTCTTCTTTTTACTGCTTTTTTATTCAATGCCATTGCTGAGGATTCCTTAGCTGATCTGTCTCATAACAATAGTAAATATAACCAACAAGGTGAAGTTGACACTTTTTATCTAGGGGCTAAGCTAGGAGTTAACCGTTACCAACATGCTTGCGAAGCTTGGCGTATTGACTGTGATAGTGAAGATATCGCTGGTGGATTTTTGGCTGGTTATCAATTCAATGACATTTTTGCCTTTGAAGTTGCTTACCTTAATCTAGGTGAAGCGTCGGCAACTTATCTAGAAACAGGTTTAATAGAACAATATATTGGCAAAATGCAGGGTGTTGAATTATCTGCTGTGGCGTTAATGCCCATTACGGATGATTTTTCAGCATTTTTAAAGGCTGGTACTTTGTTTTGGGATGGTGAAAACAACAGTGATTTAGCAACTATTAAAGCGGATGGTTGGGCGCCAACAGCGGGCCTGGGATTGAGTTATCAGTTGTCTGATGCATGGCAAGCAAGAGTTGAATATCAATACTTTCATGAGTTAGGTAATGACAACTTAGGTAGTAGTAATAACCATTTAACCACCCTAGGTATTGTTTACCGATTTGGAGCAACAAAAAAAGCTGTTAAGCAAAAGAAAAAAGCACCAGCTCCAATCGAACAAACCGCAGTGACAAAACCGCAACCTATAGTATTGCCCCCAGTAGTACTTCCTAAACAATCATTCAATTTATTATTTGCTTTTGACGACAGTAAATTATTACTGCCTAAAAGACTTACACCCGTCGTAAGTCAGCTAAAACAGTACCGACAATCTAAAGTGCTATTAAAAGGCTATACCGACTCAAAAGGTAGCAAAAGCTATAATTTCGAACTGTCTAAAAGGCGTGTTGATTCGGTGAGCCATTATTTAGTTACTCAAGGAGTAAATCCTGAACAAATCAGCAGTAATTATTTTGGTGCGCAATCGCCATTTATTGATAATTTAACGCCAGAAAACCGTAGTAAAAACCGCCGGGTATTATTAGTTGTACCACCAGTCACTTTAAAACAAGAGCATTCAGTACCAGCGATTAAAGAAGGGGCAGCAAAATGAAAGTAGTTTCACCTATTCAATTAATTATCAGCTTAATTTTATTTTTATTTGTTGCCAGTTGTGGCGACAGCAGTGACTCTGCTTTTCCTAAACCTAGCTGTGGTAGTGATAATAACGCTTGTTTAGAAATTGTTGCTTATACAATTAGTCCAGCAAATAAAACTATTTTAGTGGGCTATAACCAGCAGTATACTGCGACTGTTTTTTATGATGACGGTAGTTCTGAGAACGTAACCGATAAAAGCACTTGGTCACTTGATGATTCTACTGTTGCAAATATTTCAAATGACATTGACTCATTGGGCTATGCAACGGGTATTGCCGCTGGAACGACTCTAGTTAGTGCGAGTTATAGATCTGTCACCAGTTCAGCCCAACTTAATGTTATAGATGAGCCAGTAGAACAATTAATAATTGTGCCTGTGAGTACTGTTTTACCTGTGGGGACGAGTAAACAGTTTGGCGCTTATTTGTTACTTACCAACAAACAAAGTATCGATGTTACCGAGCATGTAACTTGGCAAATGGCAGATACGGTTATTGCAAGTATTGATCAAAAAGCCGTTGTTCTTGCTTTATCTCAAGGCAATACCGAATTAAGTGCAAGCATTACCCATAACGACTCTGCATTAACAGCTACGGCAGAAGTCACGGTTATAGAAAGTTCCATTAAAGAAATTCTAATCACTCCTGCCAATGGTACTTTCCCTGTCGGCACCACAGGTACTTATCAAGCATCAGCACATTATACCGATGGTTATGTTGTTGATATCACTAAAGATGCTAGTTGGACCATAGCGGATAGCAATATCGCTAGTATTAACCAATCTGGTGAATTAGCAGGGTTTGCCAAAGCACTGGCTGTTGGCACAACGCAAGTTTCAGCCTCTTTACAAGGCGTAACGGGAACAACACAAGCAACTGTTACTGATGCAGTCATCCGCTCTATTAGTATTAACCCTGTAGCAGCCGTAGTACCTGCTGGAGTGAAAGTATATTACCAAGCGCATGCTCTTTATTCTGACGACAGTGTTCAAAATATTACCCGCTTAGCTGCTTGGTCAAGCAGTGTACCTGAAATAGGAAATATCCAATTTGTTAATGCCTTAGCTGGTGTAGCGAGTACTTTTAGTCCGGGTATAACTCAGATCAGTGCCCATTTTAATGGTTTAACTGAAACAGTACCGTTAACGGTGACGGCTGCGGTAATTGAAGCATTGCAAATTAGTCCAGCCAATCCAAGTGTCCCACTAGGTACAACAGGGCAATTTACCGCTATTGCATATTATTCAGATGGAGCTAGTCATGACGTTAGCCAATACAGTAGTTGGCAGATAGATGATGATAACGTCGCGACCATAGTGCCTCTTGGAAATGATGCTGGTTTTACCTCCAGCACAGCAGTAGGTAAAACCTTAGTAACAGCTACTTTTTCAGGGCAAGATGCAAGCACTGAATTAACGGTAACTAATGCTGTATTAACGTCACTATCATTAACACCTGCCCAAGCAACAGTGCCAGCAGGTGCTCAACAAGCCTATCAATTATTCGGTTTATATAGTGATGGCAGCTCACTGAATTTGACAGATCATGCCAGCTGGCAAAGTAGTGACAGTGAATTAGCGACCATTAATGCTCATGGAACAGCGAGTACCTTAAAACAAGGTGAAGTTGATATTCTTGCGACTTACCAAGGTACTACAAAAAGTGCTAAGTTAACGATTACTGCAGCACAGCTTACCGGTATTGATGTTTCGCCAAATACTTTAACGGTCGCTGTTGGTCATCAAGTATCATTTTCAGCTATCGCTTATTATTCTGATTTTACCAATCATAACATTAGCGATGTCGCCGTTTGGTCTAGTGAAGATACTGTTATTGCCAAGGTAAGCATCGGCAATAATGGCGGTTCAACTACGGGGTTGTCTGTCGGCTCAACTAAAATCTTCGCAAGCTTCAACGGACAAACAGCTAATGGCTCCATTGAAGTAACCGATGCGATATTGGAAAGCGTTAGTATTACTCCAATTTCGGCCTCTGTAGCAGCAGGTTTAAAGCAACAATATACACTTACCGCTGTTTTCTCAGATAGTAGTAAACACGATGTCAGTAATATAGCAAACTGGCAATCAAGTGATACAAGGGTAGCCACTGTTGACACTATGGGGTTAGCAACAAGCTCAGTTCAGGGTGAAACAACTATTCAAGGCAGTTATCTGGGATTATCAGCCAATGCCACATTGATAGTGACTCAAGCGAGTCTAAATAATTTACAAATTACCCCACAAAACCCTATTGAGCCTTTAGGCACTACTGGCCAATTTACCGCAATTGCCTATTACTCAGACAATACTACCGCTAATGTAACTCAAGAAGTGACTTGGTCTAGTGATGATGTCGACACCGTTAGCGTAGTCACAAATGGTGTTAATGGCGGCTATGCAAGTGCAGAAAAAATAGGTGAAACTAACATAACTGCTAGCTTTAACAGTGCAACAGCGTCGACCAAAGCAAGGGTTACTGAAGCAACATTAGATTCACTGTCGCTGACACCTGCAAGTGCGGATATTCCATCCGGCTCGACACAAGGATATCAATTATTTGCTCTTTTCAGTGATGGTAGTTCAAAAGAGGTAACGCTTGAGGCAAATTGGCAAAGCAGTGATACAAATATTGCCAACTTCGAAACAAGAGGTATAGCAACAGGTATTTCTACTGGTGATGTTACCGTAAACGCCAGCTACAATGGCGTTCAAGCAACCGCATTCCTAATCGTGACTGATGCAACTGTCGAATTCATAACAGTCTCTCCGGCAACTCAAAATCTGCCGGTTGAACATTCAGCTCGTTTATATGCGGTAGCGCATTATTCTGACTCAACTAGCAAAAATATAAACCATTTAGCTAGCTGGACTGTTGATGATGATACTGTGGCCAGCGTAAATAACAGCTTAATTAATGGCGGCTCTGTCACGGGTATTGCCGCTGGCGTTGCAACCATCACGGCCACTTTTTCTGGTCAAAGCGCAAGCAACATCACCACAGTAACTGGTGTCACTTTAGAAAGTGTAACAATAAGTCCTATTGATGCCACCATTGCCGCTGGGCTAACACAGCAATACCATTTGTTTGCATTATTTTCTGATAGCTCCAGCAAAGACGTTACTAGTGAAAGTGATTGGCAGTCCAATGACGTGAACACAGTTTCAATTAACACCTTAGGATTAGCGACCAGCTATTATGAAGGTAAGGTAACCATTACAGGTACATACCAAGGTTTATATGCGTCTACTTCGTTAACGGTCACTGGCGCCGAAATTACTAGTCTAGCGATTAGCCCTATTGATCCAAGCGTGCCTGTCGGTACAGAGGACAGATTTACTGCCACGGTTCATTATACTGATGGCTTTATATCTGATATTAGCAGTAGCTCAACTTGGTCATCTAGCGAGCCTAGTATTGTAAGTGTTGTTACCAGTGGCGTCGGAGCTGGCTACGCCAGTGCCGAACAAGTGGGTAGAAGCGAAATCAGTGCTAGTTATGGTGGCTTTAATGCGACAACTACAGCGACAGTTACAGGGGCTATTTTAGAAAGTATTGTCATTAACAATACCGAAGCAAAAATTGCAGTGGGTGATACTACTAGTTATATTGCTATAGGCTTCTACAGTGACGGCAGTTATAAAAATATCCCTAGTGATGCTATTTGGTCAAGTTCAAATACGACTGTAGCCAGTATTATAAAAAGTGGCGTCTCTCACGGTATGGCAACTGCTAATGCGGTGGGCAGCGCCAATATAACGGTGACTTCTGGATCTATCACTAGTAATACCGCCATTTTAACGGTATTAGCTGCTAATCAGACTATTATTACCTCAATTCAAGTAACCCCAGCTAATATTACCGTGCCATTATCGACTAAAGATACTTATACAGCCATTGCATACTATTCTAATAATACCTCTATCAATGTCACTGAAAAGGTCAGCTGGATTTCCGATGACAATGCCGTAGTAACTATAGTTACAACTGGAACTCAGGGTGGTCTCGCCTCTGCATTAGCAGTTGGGTCTGCGAACATAACGGCCAGTCTTGACGGAGTAACCAGCAATATTGCAACCGTTACGGTCACTGGAAAAGTCATTGATAATATTCAAATAACCCCAAATAACAAAAGTTATAATCTTGGCCAAACAGAGCAATATAAAGTCACGGTAATTTACACTGACTATTCCATTAAGGACGTTACCGCTTTTAGTCAGATTACCAGTAAAAATCCATCAATCGCGACGTTTGATGTAAATAATGTGATGACAACAAAAGGTGTCGGTGATGCGGAATTATCGGCTGTTTATCAGGGAGTAACCAGCGAACGTGAATTTCTCCATGTAAATGCTGCCGTTATAGAAAGTATCCAAGTAACACCCGCTACTGCTGATGTTCCTACAGAAGCAAAAGGCCGATTTTCTGCCATAGGTTATTACTCTGATAATACCCATGCAGATATTACCGAGCAAGCTACTTGGCTCTCGGATGAGACTGACGTGGTTAGTATCGTTACTACTGGAAGTAATGGCGGTGAAGCAAATGCTTTAGCCGTTGGTTCGGCGAATATCTTCGCCAAATTTGGTGGCGTAAAAAGTAATGAAAGCCAAATTAATGTCATTGCACCTGTCTTGAACAGTATCGAAATTGTAGCAAACAATACCGAATTTCCCGTAGGAACAAACGAAAAATTTAGAGCCAAAGCCCACTACTCTGATGGGAATTCAGCGTACGTTACTTTAGAAGCAAGTTGGCAAAGTGATAATTTAACCATTGCTACCGTTGTTGACGGTCAAGTCACTGGAGTTAACCAAGGCATTGCGACAATAACAGCAACTTTTTCTGGTGAAACTGACAGTATTTCAGTAGTAATTACCGCAGCCGAATTAAGTGAGTTAGTGGTTTATCCAAGTATTAATGAAATGAAAATAGGCCATTCGCAAAAGTATTATGTTACCGGTATTTATAATGGTGTTTCACAAGATGTAACCAATGAGGTTACCTGGATCAGTTCCGACATAAGTATCGCAAGTGTCAGTAATGAAGTGAGTAATAAAGGTTTAGTTACTGCCTTAACAACAGGCAATACCATGATAAGTGCTTATTTGAATGGTGTTGACAGCAACCTTAGTGACCTAGAGGTATCTGCAGCAGAGATATCTTTAGAGAACATAAGCATTATGCCCTTAAACGAACAAGTCACCAGCCAGTCATCTGTTTATTATACTGCTAAGGGTGAATATAGTGATGGCAATAACATAGATATAACCAATGACGTAACTTGGGTAAGTGATGATTTGAGTATTGCCACTATTTCACCAGAGGGTTTAGCTAAGACCTTAGCAGCAGGCTCTACTAATATTGAAGCATCACTAGACGGAAAGTTCGCATCAACGCAATTAACGGCAATTGCTGATTGTGGCTCAAAAGCTCCAAAATCTATCCGCCTGGAGCCAGATCCGATATTTGTCAAAGAAGGTGAAACTATTCAATTACACCTGTTTGGCATTTGGAATAACGGTTGTGAGATGGAATTAGCACAAGATCCACGAGCGACTTGGACATCAGAAAGTACCGATGTTGCTAGATTTACTGATGGTGAATCAGTTGAAGGTGGTAAAGGTATTTTAAGAGGTATGTCGTCATCAAAAGATGGCGGTAAGACTCAAATAAAAATTATTTATAAAGATATCGATAACGCTGAAATATATGTTGATGTTACGGTGACAAAAAAATAGTAAAGCCATTTATATAAAGGAATATTATGAAAGCAATCAATAAAGTTACCTTATTCAAAATGACGATACTTTCGCTGGTGCTGTTAGTCCAATTAACGGCTTGTTCTGATAACAGCCAGAAAGAACTGATTACAAAAAATGCAGATACTACCCTGTATTTTGGCGGGAATATCTTAACTATGGCTGGTGATAAAGCTCACTATGTTGAAGTTGTAGTGGAACAAGCAGGTGAAATCGTTTTTGTTGGCGACAAAAGTGCAGCTTTTAAAAGCTATCCAAACAATGTCAAACAAGTCGATCTACAAGGCAAAACCCTAATGCCTGGTTTTATCGAACCCCATGTCCATCCTTCTATCGCTGCGATTTTATTATCGGGTGATATTATTGCGCCACATGATTGGAATGTTCCCAGTGGTTTAAAAAAAGGCGTTTCCGGTCATGATGCTTATATTAGCCGTTTAAAAACCTCTATTGAAGAAAATGCTAACGATAACGAAGTGCTTTTCATTTGGGGATACCATCAGTTATGGCATGGTGAACTTAATCGCACCATGCTTAATGAGCTATCACCTAATAAACCCATTGCCGTTATCCATCGTTCTTTTCATGAGGTTTTTATTAATGACAAAGCCATTGAACTATTTAATATAACTGAACAAGAATTTAGTCATACTGCTCAGGTAGATTGGAAAAAAGGTCATTTTTTTGAAGGCGGCTGGTTAGCCTTAGTACCTAAAATAGCGCCGCAGTTATTAAACCCACAACGTTATAAGAAGGGTTTAGCTGATATGACCAAGCTTATTCAACAAAATGGCATTACCACCATTGCTGAACAAGGCTTTCCAAGTTCAAATTTTGATATGGAATACAACTTGTTACTGAGCGAAATGGCTAAAAATCCTCCTTATGATGTGTACAACGTATTAAATGGTACTCAGCTATTCACTATGCAAGGGAGCAATGAGCAGGCTTTCGACTTTATTGAGTCTGCTAGTGAAAAATACAATACCAGCAACGTATATATGTTACCTAAACAAGTAAAACTCTTTGCTGATGGCGCTATTTACTCGTTAGCCATGCAAATGAAAGATGGTTATAACGATGGTTTTGAAGGTGAATGGATGACGCCCCTTGATACCTTTGAGCAGCAAATGAATTTTTATTGGGATAACGGTTATAAAATAAATATTCATGCTAACGGCGATTTAGGTATTCAAATGTGTTTGGATATTGTCGAAAAACTAATGCAGAGTAATCCTCGTAAAGGACATCGTTTAACTTTGCACCATCTCGGTTACTTCACCACTGAACAAAGTAGGCAAATGAAAAAACTCGGTATTGAAGCTTCGGCCAACCCTTATTATTTATGGGCACTCGCTGATAAGTATTCGGAGTTTGGTTTAGGTAAACATCGAGCTGAGAACCTCGTTGCTATCAAATCATTACAAGACAACAACATTCCATTTTCATTTCACTCAGACTTTGGCATGGCACCCATGGAACCACTCACTTTAGCTTGGACCGCTGTTAACCGTATAACAGCACAGAAAGTATTAGTTTCACAAGACCAGCGAATTGATGCTTATACGGCTATGCAGGCTATTACCATTAATGCTGCACGTACTTTAAATCTAGAAGAAAACATTGGCTCTTTAGCCATTGGAAAAACAGCTAACTTCACTTTATTACAAGAAAACCCTTTGAAAGTTAAAGCCATGCATATTAAAGATATTGCTATCGCTGGTGTGGTATACCATGGTCAATTACATTGGAATAAAGCGCCAAACAAACGACCTATGGTCGGAGATGATCAAGACCAATATGGCTGTAAAACCTCTGCGGGCTATAGCTGGTGTAGCACCACTAAACAATGTCAGCGCCCATGGCTATTGGCTGAAGAAAAAGGTTTTGCCAATACGGCAACGGCTTTTACTGAGTATTGCCAGAATAAATAACAGACTTACCATTACAAGGATTTTTATCAGATGAATAAAACCACTTTAGCCAGTTTCGCAGTCATGCTGATTGCTGGCTTTAATGCGCAGGCTCATGCTGACATTGGTTCAGTTGCCAAGCAAGTTGAAAAAGAGGCGCTGGCAAAACAGTTATCTAACCCGATAGCCGCATTAATTAGTCTGCCTTTACAGTTGAATTATGATCAAAATATTGGCCTTAATGATCAAGGTGAACGCTGGACATTAAATGTGCAACCTGTAGCCCCTTTCGAGCTAAGTAAAGACTGGAATGTCATCTCCCGTACTATCTTGCCGATAATCTCGCAAAAAAATGTCAGTGGCGTGAACAATAGTGAGTCAGGTATTGGCGACATAGTGCAAAGTGTATTTTTTTCGCCCAAAGCGCCGACCAAGACCGGTTGGATTTGGGGCGCAGGACCTGTGTTATTGTTACCCACTGGCTCAGACAAAATGTTAACGGCTGATAAATGGGGGATAGGCCCGACTGCGGTTGCCTTAAAACAAAAAGGTCCATGGACTTATGGCGGTTTAGCTAATCATATTATTTCAATTGCTGGTGATGATGATCGTGGCGATATTAACGCGACTTTTTTGCAACCCTTTTTGTCTTATACCACCCCCGCTGCAATTACTTATACCCTGAATGCTGAAGCAACCTATGACTGGGAAGGAGAACAGTGGACCATACCCGTCTACGCTGGCATTTCTAAGGTATTAAAAATTAATAGCCAACTAATCAGTGTTGCTGCTGGAGTCCGTTATTGGGCTGCAACAACAGATAGCAGCCCAGAAGGGATAGCCTTGCGGGTATCACTAACGTTTATGTTTCCAAAATAATAAGGATAGCCTGATGAGAAAGTTGTCAAAAAACACATTGTTAACAAAAGTATTGCAGCCACTAATACTAATAGTTTTATTCGCTGCATGCTCCGAAGTAAAACAAACTACTGAAGTATCCAGTCCAGCAAATAAGCTTTCTGACAAGCAACAATTACCACAAACGCTGTACTTTGGTGGAGATATTATTACCATGGCAGGAGACGAGCCTGAGTATGTTGAAGCTGTTATAGAGCGTAATGGAAAGATTATCTATGCCGGTAGCAAAGCTAATAGCAGTGCTTACCTGTCAGAAAAACACTTTGCCGGTGAAACCATCGAAGTTAACTTAGAAGGTAAAACCATGTTGCCTGGCTTTGTTGATCCCCATGGTCACTTTATGTCGGCACTGATGATGGCTGAGCAAGTTAATGTCGCACAACCACCGGTTGGTAATGCAACTAATATTGCCAAAATTATTGAAAAGCTTAAAGCTTATCAAACAGAAAACAAGGTTGAAAAAGACGGTTGGTTAGTCGGCTGGGGTTATGATCAAGACCTTATTGAAGAACAGCGCCATATCACTAAACTCGACCTCGATAGTGCTTTTCCTGATCATAAAGTATTAATCATCCATGTATCAATGCATGGCGCGGTATTAAATTCACCAGCACTTCAGTGGGCGAATATTGATGCCAAGACTAAAACACCTGCGGGTGGCATCATCGCTAGGTTGCCTAATAGCAATGAACCAGCCGGTTTAGTTATGGAAATGGCTTACGTGCCTATCATGGAAAAATTACCACAACCAAGCGATAACGAAATGCTTGCTTTAATGGCCAAAGCTCAACAGCAGTATACCAGTCAAGGATATACTCATGCCGTTGAAGGTTTTACTCACACCAAACACCTAGATTTTCTCTTAAAAGCGGCACAACAAGGGAAAATGGTTATTGATATCGCCGCATTACCTGCTTTTACTGAAATAGAACAGTGGTTTGATAAGTCAGAATATAAATTTGGTGAGTATAATAATAAATTTAAAATTCACGCCTGTAAAATCACCTTAGATGGCTCCCCACAAGGTAAAACAGCTTTTGTTACTAAGCCTTACATAACCGGCGGCCCAGCTAGTGAAAAAAATTGGCGTGGTGAATCCTCCATCACTCAAACTCAACTAGATGCCATTACTAAAAAAATGTTTGCTGCTAACATTCCACTGCAAATCCATACCAACGGTGATGCTGCGATAGATATGATGATAAAAACCGTAGAAAACGCAGGCATTACCGCCAAAGATGATCGTCGCACGGTTATTGTTCATTCACAGTTTCAACGTCCAGATCATTTACCTAAATATGTCGAGCTCGGTTTAATGCCCTCTTATTTCACTTTGCATACCTACTTTTGGGGTGATGTTCATGTGAAAAATATTGGTAGGGAAGCTGCTAATTTCATTAGCCCGATGAAAGCAGCAAAAGACGTAGGTATTATTACCTCTAATCACTCTGATTTTAACGTGACGCCATTAAACCCCTTCTTTATTATGTGGTCATCAATGGCCCGTGAAACCCGCTCAGGCGTAATTCTTGGCGAAGAGCAGCGTGTAGATAGCTACACAGCGTTACAAGCATTAACTACTGGGCCTGCTTATCAGTTTTTTGAAGAAAATCGTAAAGGTATGATAAAAGAAGGTTTACTGGCAGATTTTGTTATTGTTAAGAATAACCCATTAAAACAAAAGTTGAATGATATTAAAAATAACCAAGTATTAACTACGATTAAGGAAGGTAAAGTCGTCTGGTCACATTAGTTAATAAGTGTTTAAGACTGCTATGAAGATACCAGATAGCTTTAAATAACTTAGATAGCAGTGTTCTTAAACTATCTAGGTATTTAAACGATTAAATTACTAGTGAAGTGAGTTTTGGTGTGAACTCTTTACTCACTTCAATATCATCAATGGTTGATGGTATAACAACAGCTTCACCATCAATCATTTGTCTTAAGGTTTTACCCGAGGGTGTTTTAGGTAGACGATCAATCACTAAAACATCTCTTAATGAAGCGATTTCCCCAATTTCAGCTCTGACTCTAGTCTTTAGCTCTTGCTCAAATTCTTCATTACTAGTATCGATACCATTTTATTAACAGCTATAAATCTGTCGACAAAATTGTGAAATTAGACCTTTGGCTAATATTTGCACTTGTTTTTTTATAATATTTAGCCTGTCATTAGATGCTTTCAGCTTACTCTATGTTTAATAGGTTTGCGGGAGCAAACTGGTCGGTAAGTAACCGAGTATTTTCAGGCCAGTCTTGATGAGTATTACTCGAAGTCATACTTGAATAAATTGCCGATATATCTATATTAAAAGGGCTCAATTGAGGTTTTAAAACTTCAATACGTTGCAATAATTCTTTATCTGAAGGCAGTTGCTGAGCACTAACCAGAATTATTCGATTGTTATTTTTTTGGTTTCTCACATTGAAAAATTCATTATATACCGATTGATACGTTGCTGATTCATGTGCATATAACGTGCTTGAAGAGAAAGTATTTGATGTTAAAACGCCGTTAGTGCTCAACAACTGTTTTGCTTCTGTTAAAAACTCTTGAGTTAATAAGTGTTCAGGAATGTACTCGCCGTTAAAAGCATCCAGAATAATCCAATCATACTTTTGTTTTTTAAGTAGCGCTCTTTTTATGAAAATACGTCCGTCTTGGGTATAGGTCTTAACGTTTTCGTTTTCAAAAAAACCAAAATACTGGCGAGCTACTTTAACTACAGAAGGATCTATTTCAACATTGTCTATACGGCTTTTTGGAAAAAGTTGGTGTAGGGTATTCGACATCGTGCCGCCGCCTAAACCAATAATTAGGATGCGCTCAGGTTGGTTGTTAACCAATAAAGCAGAGAATAATAACTTAGTGTAATTGAAAACAAGGCTTTGAGGATTACTTTTTAAAAAACAACTTTGGCTAGATTTGCTGTTTTTGACATTAAATCGCAAGCAGCGTAAGTCA
This sequence comes from Colwellia sp., assembly GCA_022969175.1. Classification (GTDB taxonomy): domain Bacteria; phylum Pseudomonadota; class Gammaproteobacteria; order Enterobacterales; family Alteromonadaceae; genus JALJPB01. The sequence continues at coordinate 60,202 of JALJPB010000010.1, forward strand.
CCAGTATCCTCAACGATAATATTGCGATATAGCGAGCGTTCATTGTGAATAATTTCAGCGCCAACTTGTGTCGATAAAAAAATAGCGGCAAGACAAATTATCATCGACAGTTTACAAAAATAGGCCATCTTAAGCATAACTCACCTTTTGTGCGTTTGAGTGTTTATTCGCGAGTATCGCACCTAGTCCTAATATCACTAATATAAGGCTAAAACTAATAATTATTTGATTCACTTCAAAATACAAGACTAAATAAAACGAAGTCACTATTGTGCCAATTGCACTGCCAAGTGTTGATATAAAGTAGAGCTTGCCGGCTATTTGACCGCTTTCATTTTTATTGGTAACTAATAATCTTACTGAATAAGGCGATAACATACCAAGTACTATTGTAGGTAAGAAGAATAATGCTGCTGATGCGAGTAAAGAGCCATATCGACTGTCTTCGATATACAAAAATATCCATTCCATAATGGGAGTAGCAAAAAGGGCAATAGGGAGAATAAACAAACCAGCAATAATGAAAATACCGCCATAACGTTTAAGGGATGCTGATTGGGTGGAATATTTACCGCCAATTAAATAACCAATAGCAAGACTAAGCATAAATACGGTAATTATACTGCCCCATATATGGACACTGCTACCGAAAAAAGGGGCAAGAATACGGCCACCTAAAAGCTCTATTCCCATTATGCAAAAGCCGCTACAAAAAGCGAGTAAATAAATTAATGGGTTTTGCCAAGTATTTTGCATTGATTTGAGCTTCTTATTTGAAAGTTGATGGTTATCCTAGCTGATAATTTGACTGTCGAATATGAATATTTTCTTTGATATTGACCTTATTGATAAATTTCTATACCAATTAACCTACGAAAGTGGCTATACTCGATTAACTAACTCAAATTTCAAGGAAAACAAATGAAAGGTTTAATTTTATCTTTATCTTTAGTTGTATTAAGCACAGCCGCTTTCGCTAACGATACATTGTCGAGTCGTGAGAAGGGCGAAATAGAACTTTTACTTGCTGAGTCTGCGAGTAAATTAATTTATTTAGAGCGTGACTGTGGCAAACCTATGGATAAAGAGAAGTTTAAAGAACTTGCCAAAATTAAAGCATTTAGTGAAGGTCATTTATCAATTGAAGGTATTAGCTGGGAACGAGTTAAACGTAAATCTCATCAGGCCTATGGTATGCTTAAAATTGAAGCGCCAATGGGCGAGTTATGCGAGCAATATAAAGCTGATATTAAAGGCAGTTACCGTTTCTTAAAAGCCAACTAACAGCTAAATTAAAAAAGTTAAGTTTTTAAGTGATTTATATTATATAAAGTGAACTTAATAAATAAAGCAATGTCCTACTATGTGAGAGGCTTTTATTTCCCTTAGTGTTTCATGTTTTATGCACATTTTTTTAAATGTGCTTTTTTTTGTCTAAAATTTAGTTAAGGAAAAATTTACTAACTCCACAGAGGCTTTAATCATATAATTAGCACCACGAATTTACTCTAGCTATAAAATCTCCTTTACCGCTTAAAAAGTAGGGTGCGGATAAACCATAGGCTATACTTATTCCTTGGTAGTTTGTCGGTATATGTTAGTTTGTCCAAATCATTGAATTAGTGCGAGTAATGATGAATAAAAGTAGTTCACAAATAGAAAAATCGATTTATCGGTTATTTGAAGTGACACCTGTTCCTATGGTTTTATCATTTCCTGATGGGAAATTGGAATATGTGAATCCCGCTTTAAAGGCTATGTTAGGTTATGAAGGGGAAAGCATCTATGCCCAAAATGTTATCATTACCCATTTGGATGATGTAAATGTAAATGAAGAAATTAGACAGGGATTAAAGAAGAATCCATTTAATCCTATTCAAATTGAGAAGCGCTACACCCACCGACTAGGCCACACTGTTTATGTGCAGCTTAATATTGTTGCTCAAGCGGATGAAGATGGTGAAATAAAAAGGTATATTTCACAATTAATCGATTTAACTACAATTAAAAAATCAGATGCCGCTGAAGTACTACTCAATCATCTTGTTAATCAATCTAATGATGCCATCTATGTGGTTGCCCCTAAGTTTGGTCAAATTTTAAATTGCAATGATTTAGCATATCAAAGACTTGGCTATACAAAAGAAGAATTACTAAATTTAACCGTCGATCATCTTCACCCTGACTTTAAGCAAAAGGGAAAGTGGCAGGAATACTTTAATCAAATCAAAAAACATGGCTCTCTTGTTATCGAAGCTAGTCATACTAGAAAAGATGGTACAACCTTCCCTGTCGAAGCTAATGTCAGCTATATTAAGTACAACAAAACTGACTATTTACTAGCTATCGTTAGAGATATATCTCGGCGCAAACAAAAAGAGCTTGCTGCGCTAGCATTAGCTAATTTAGACCCACTAACAAAATTGCCTAATCGCAGTATTGTCGATGAATATTTAGATGAATTAACACTTAAAGCTCAACAAAATAATACACTTATCGCTTTTATTTATATTGATGTTGATGACTTTAAAAATATTAATGACAACTATGGTCATGTTATTGGTGATGAAGTTTTGAAAACAACCGCTAACCGCCTAAAAAGCTGTATAAGGGAAACTGATATAATTACTCGTTTGGGCGGTGATGAGTTTTTGATCTTAATTAATGGTATTGAATCAAAGTCGTCAATAAAACCTATGGTTAAGAAATTTTTAGCCGAATTTTATTCACCTTTTAAAATACAAACTCACTTAATAAATGTGACGATTAGTATTGGCGTTTCTGTTTATTGTGATGAAAATACTGATGTTCATACCTTAATTCAGTTAGCGGATGAGGCAATGTATCAAGCCAAAAAGCAATCTGGTACTTCAATTTATTTTATCTAGTCTCTTTTAACTCATTTATCACTTTTATCTTTTTAGCTATTTATTTCCGAACAACATCCATTCAAAACCGAACAGTTCAACCCTCTTATTTTACATTTAATTATTTAACCTACTGAAAACACTTAAATTAAATTGTTGGCATGAAACTTCCTATACCTTAAGTTCTTGATAATGTAATTGCCGTGAGAATTTAATGAAAATAGAGCTAAATAACAATAAACCTTGGAAGAAATGGCTAGCCTTTAGTTTATTCATTCTATTGATTGGTTATGCGACAGTAGCTGTTAGCAGCAAATCTACGAAAAGCCTAGATGTATCATTAATTATATTCCAAGCGGTTGAACGTGGTGCTTTAGATATTTATACCAACGCCTATGGTGAATTTTATTCTGCCAAAGAGCGGTTATTAACAGCTCCCGCTCAAGGTAAAGTTGCAGAAATACTTGTACGGCCTGGAACTAAAATAACACCGGAAACCATCATTTTAACGCTATTTAATCCAAAGCTCGAACAAGAAGTTAATGCAGCTAAAGGGCAATTAGCACAACAAGAAGCTCAGCAGCAAGCCTATAAGTATGAACAACAAAACGAGCGGTTGAATTATCAAGGCCGAATTGCTGATATTGAAGCAGAAATAGAAAAAGCTAATTTAGAGTTGTCAGTAAATGAAAATTTATCAAACTTAGGTGTTGCCTCAAAAATTGAATTACAACGGGCAAAGCTTGCCGTGAAACAACAAAGCAGGCGTTTAGAATTTGAAAAAGAAAAATTTTTACAATTTGTTGAAATGCAGGGTTATCAACTCACCCAGCGAAAAATAACAATCAGTCAACAGATTTCCCAAGTTGCGATGTTGCAAAAACAGCTGGATGATATGCAGGTAAAAGCGGGTATTAATGGCTCATTGCAAACGTTAGAAGTTGAATTAGGACAAAGTGTGCAATTAGGTCAAGCTATAGCAAAAGTGGGTAGTGACAAAGAATTAATTGCGCGTTTACGCTTACCTCAACAACAAGCTGACCAAATTGATATTAATGCACCAGTAGTGATTAATACCCAAAAAGGTGAAGTCAGTGCCCATATTACTCGTATAGAAAGCGTGGTAACCAACGGTTCTGTACTGGCAGAGGCTGTTATTGATGGCAAGTTAACATCTAACTCTCGTCCGGCATTAGCCATTTCGGCACAGGTTTTTGTCAAACATCAAGAAAATATCTTATACATTCCCCAGTTTTCAGGGTTACGTCCGCAAAGCAAGCAAAGTGTTTTTGTCCGTACTTCTAGCAATAGGATAGTTCAACGAGGAGTTACCTTTGGTGTTTTAACGCAAGAGAAATTAATAATTTTAGCTGGGCTTAATTTCGGTGAAGAAATCGTGAAATCTGATATGAGTCAATATAAAAAATTCACAGAAATAGAATTAATTCATTAAATACCAACATGATCACTCAACAAATAAAAAATAAAAAGGAAATAACAATGAAAAATGTAGTCACTATGAATAACATCCACAAGCGTTATGACGGCCAACAAATTGAAACTCATGCACTGCAGGGGGTTTCTTTGCAAATAAATCAAGGCGAATTTGTCGCGATAACAGGCCCGTCTGGCTGCGGTAAATCAACCTTACTGTCGATTATGGGCTTAATGGATACCGCTACCGAAGGTGACTATCAAATTGCTGACATTAATACAGAAGGGTTGAAAGTAGACCAAAGAACTCACATTAGAAATCAACATATTGGTTATGTATTTCAATCATTTAATCTTATTGATAGTTTGAGTGTTTTTGAAAATGTAGCATTACCACTAGAACACCGTGGTGTTAAAAAAGCAGAAATCAAACAAAGTGTAGAAGAAGTCTTAAGTCAAGTAGATATGTTGCAACGCCAGCATTACAAGCCCAATCAACTGTCGGGTGGCCAACAACAGCGAATAGCAATAGCGCGTGCACTGGTGGGTAAGCCGGATTTAATTCTAGTGGATGAGCCGACCGGAAACCTCGACAGCAAAAATGGTGACCAAGTAATGTCGTTGCTGGAAACACTAAATAAAAATGGTTCAACGATAGTTATGGTAACGCACGACAGTAGGTATTCACAATGTGCCAGCAGACAAATTCAATTACTTGATGGTCAGATTGTCACTGAATCTATTAACGATAGTAATGAGAAACTGCAGGGGGTTGCATGAGCTTAATTAAACGATCATTTTTAGTTGGTATTGGCAGAATATTTTCTTTACCTAGGTTAAGTGTGCCACTGATTTTAACTTTAGGATTAACCCTTGGCGCGGTATTATCGGTTGTAGCGATATCTTCTTCCTTACTTTATAAACCATTAGCAGGAGTTCCCAACGAAGGCCAAATTAAAACCGTTTCTTACCGGTTATCTATGTCTGAGCAAATGGTTATTTCCTACTGGAATTTTAGACGTTTAGCTGGAATAACTGAAACTTTTGGTGATTTAGGAATTTGGGCTGGTATTAGTACCACAGAGCAAACCGTAGCAATTAATAATGTCAGCTATCCAACAACCCATTTCAATGCTTCAAATACTATCTTAGATGTTTTGGGTACTAAGCTTCTACTGGGTGACGATGTAAAAATTGATGATCCTGAAAAGTATGTTTGGCTGTCTAACTCTTTATGGCAAACTGCTTACGGTGGCGCCAAATCCGTGATTGGTAAACAAATAAATATAAATGATAAAAACTATATCGTTGCTGGTGTTATCGACGACTTAATGGCTGTAGCTAGTCAAAATCCGATATTACCTCAGCAAATTTGGCAAATTATTAATGTAGATAAGCTTAATAAAGAGCCTGAATCACTGAGCATTAGCAATGATATAGAGACCTTATTATTAAAAACACACAGCGAATTTACTCAAGCCCCTAATCAAGAGCAACTGGATGAGTGGCTGATTAACTTTATTAATAAAAACACCACAGCAGAAATAGCACCCTTTTATATTAAGTTTATTAAACAAGCCAATATCACCAGTGAAACTGGTGCATACCGAGATGAAATATTGGGAGAAACCAGTAACTTATTAGTTGCTTTGTTTGTTGCCGTGTTAGGTTTGTTATTTATGGCCACCCTTAATTTACTCAATTTGTTTCTTGCTCATTATCAAGGCAGAACTAAAGAATTTGCCATTCAACTTAGCTTAGGTGCCAGCTTATTCAAACTGAGACTAATGGTGATGTTAGAAAACCTGCCAAGCTTTATTCTTGCGGCTATTGCTGGCTTACTGTTCGCTGGCTGGGGTATAAAAAGTTTACCTCTTATCGCAGGTGGCAACTTACCCATGATTGAAACCATTAACATTGATCTAATGGTGGTGATAATTGCCTTGTTCACAGTTTTTTTACTGAATTGTTTATTCAGCGCTATGGCGTTAATTGATATTAATAAAGATGCGTTAAATGATAATTTAAATAGTAGTGGTAAAGGAATACAAGCGCAAAGCAACCAATATATATCACGTGGTTTAATGGTATTTCAGTTAGCTATAGCTTCTTTATTATTAACGGCTTCTGTAATGCTCGCTATTCAAAGTTATCAGTCGGTCTATCGAGATCTGGGTTATTCTTTTGAAGATATTTATCAAGTAACGGCAACCATGGTTGATGAAACTCGTCTTGAAGAATTAAGAGAGTATGATAAATACCCAAACAGTGAAATTTACAAAATTAATAATGATATTAGCCAGTTTATTGAAAATAAAATAGCAGACAGTAAAGTTATTATTGCATCTGAAGGGGCATTATCAAGTAATTTAAGTATCAGCATGTTTATGTCTAAAGCTGAGCCAGATAATCAAATTATGTACCAAAGTAGAAACTTAAGCCCAGAGTTCTTTGAAGCCTTTAATATTGAGTTTTTGGCAGGGACAAACCTTACTGCTGAGCAAATTGCTCAAAGTGAGCCGCGTATGGTCATTGATGAGAATATGGCGAAATTGTTGTTTCCTGAGTTAACTCTTGAGGAAATTGTCGGTAAAAATATTAATTTAAGTAATACTAAAGATAATGAGCCGTTTATTATTAACGGTATTGTCCCAGTGACTCAAAGCCAAGCAGGCAGTAAAAACACCAATCAAATCCCCGCGGCTTATGTTGCTAATATCATGGCGAATTCACGATTGAGTTTTGTTGTTAAAATGCCAGCAGGTCAAACAATGTCATTAGATGAATTAAACCATGAATTTGAAGGGGAATTCCCTTATCTTACTAATTTAACGGTGCAATCTTTGTCTGATATTTGGCAAGAGCAAACCTTAAATCAACGAGTAAGTTTATGGGTGGTGCTCACCATGACGGGTTTAACGTTAATGTTAGCGGCAATTGGTGTTGCAGGATTAACACAAATGACCACTAATCACCGAAAATATGAATTAGCGGTACGTATGGCAACAGGTGCTAAGCAATCAAAGCTGGTGCGTTTTATCTTAACAGACACGCTTTGGATGTTAGTCATCGGCTTAGGTTTAGGTTTTGTTTTATCAGTATTCGGTTATGAGCAAATAAAAAATCAACTAACAATGTTGCCTGAATTTAACTGGTGGGCAATGTATAGCCTTGATGCAGCTTTAGTTGTTATTGTACTACTGTCGGTATTAATACCTGCATGGCGTGTTATTCGCTCAGATCCTATGCAGGCATTACGTGAAGAGTAATAAAAGGATGAATGTTTTTAACGTTTTAAATTAAGGTAAACTGAAACGTATGACTTAACGTAAATTTAAGTCATACGCTTTCTATATTAAGCAACACCAGTTAAGGAAACCTGTTGAATATAACAAAAAATAATAGCATTTTAATTGCCGATGACGATGAGGATATTCGTTTAGCCTTATCTCTTTTGCTTATGTCTAAAGGTTATAAAGTTTTAGAAGCTAAAAATGCTAAAGAAGTTGTCATTCAAGTTAACCGACAAAAGCCCGACTTAATTCTGCTTGATATGAATTTCAGTCGTGATACCACAAGTGGCCAAGAAGGCTTAGATATTCTCGAGCAGCTTAAAAAAAGTAATATCCCTGTGATCTTGATGACCGCTTGGGCAAGTATTGAATTAGCAGTAACTGGTTTAAAACAAGGTGCATGTGATTTTGTTGAAAAGCCTTGGAACAAAGACAAATTGCTCAATAGTATCGGTCAGCAGTTACAGTTTTCTCGGCTAAAAGATGAGCACCAAGGTTATCGTCAATTACTTAGTAATAACAAGGATAGTGAACTTCCAGACAACTGGATTTGTCAGTCAAAACCTATGCAGGCGATTGAGACATTAATTAATCAAATAGCACCTACTGATGCCAATATTTTATTATTAGGTGAAAATGGTACCGGTAAGTCGCTACTCGCTAAACGTATTCATCAGTTATCTCATCATCATGCAGAGCCCTTTATTTCTGTCAATATGGCCGCTATTCCTGAAAATTTATTTGAAAGTGAGCTATTCGGCCATCAAAAAGGTGCGTTCACCGATGCTAAACAGAATCGTGTTGGTCGGTTTCAATTAGCCGATCAAGGCAGTTTGTTTTTTGATGAAATTGGCGCGCTACCACTGACATTACAGCCCAAGTTATTGCGTGTTTTAGAAACTGGGCAATACGAAATATTAGGCTCAAGCCAGACACAAGTGGCTAATGTACGATTAATCAGTGCCACCAATGCCAATTTACCACAACTTGTTAAAGAAGGAGCATTCAGGCAAGACTTGCTCTATCGTTTAAATACTTTAGTGATTATTATGCCTCCTTTAAGAGAGCGAGTAGCTGATATTGAACCGCTCACGGCAAACTTCATCAATACTTTTTGTCAAAAATATCATAAAACGTCGATAGCGCTGAGTGAACAAGCACTAATAAAATTACAGCAGCATCCATGGCCAGGTAATATCAGAGAGCTTAGCCATGTAATTGAACGAGCGGTATTAATCGCCACAGATGGAATAATAGCTACTGAACAATTATTGCTTGAACGAAATGAGCTAATCAATGATAGTGTGGTATTGCAACCGCTTGAGGTCGCTGAGCAAAAGCTTATTGAAAAAGCGATGAACGTGACCTCTGGGCATGTTATTGAAGCAGCAAAAATACTGGAAATTTCCCGTAATGCCCTTTATCGACGATTAGAGAAGTTTAATATTAGTTATGAGCCGGAATAACCTTAATGGGCTATGTTTAAATGAAAGGTGTTTGTGAATAATATATTCAGGCGACTGAGCCACGAGCAATGGCTGATTACGGCATTGGCGTCTACCGTGCTCGTCATTTTATCATTAATTATCGCACTAACCTCTTCACTAGGGTGGACTGCGCTGGCGATATGTTCGTTGCTGTTTATTTTACTTTACCCGTTAGTTTGGTTCGCATGGAAGGGGTACTCATTTTGGCGACAAACCATAATGCACCTTTCTACTTATACCCAAATTCTTAAGGAGGGTGAGAAAAATCTGCATTATAAAAAACAAAACAAGCACAATCTATTACTCGACTTGCAACATCAAATTGCTGACTTAGCTAAAACAAATTTTGATCAATCACACCAACAGCAAACGGTCGATAACTTACTCAGTAATATTCTTGATAGTTGGTCAATCCCTGTATGCTTATTTGATCAAGATCTTAAGTTAAGTTATCGAAATTCAGCGATGAATGAGCAGCTTCAGCAACCTATGTTGTTGGGAACTTCGGCGGAAAGTTTAGGTTTTGTTCTCTCACGACAATTAAATAACGGAGTGCTCAATCACCCCAACTTTAATCAAAAGTGGCAGTGTCAAACCATCAAGTATAACAATGTCGAGAGTAGTCACAATCAAAGTGCTTGGCTGTTTACCGCCATTAATGTTAGCCAATTAATTAATAAAAACCAGAGTATTACCCAACAGAGTTTAATTCGTGTTTTAGCCCATGAGTTACGAAATTCGCTTACGCCAATGTCTTCAATGACAGACACACTACTGTGTAGTGAAAAACTGGATGAACAGCAAACTCGGTTAGTTCTATCTAGAATTCAACAACGAAGTGATCGCTTACTCGCCTTTATAGGTGAATATACTAAGTTAACTCAATTACCACTACCTAAGTTAGCATGGTTTAATTTTTCTGAGTTGTTGGCAGAAGCAAAAAGTATGATCCCCGATGATCAATTAACTATTGAATTTCAGGGGAATGAGCAATGTTTTGGTGACAGTGGTCAAATGGCACAAGTAATGATTAATCTTTTAAAAAACGCCGTTGAAGCCAATGAGAAACCTGAAACAGAAATTATTATAAAAGCGTATTACCAACAAGATAATCAACGAATAGAAGTTACTGATAACGGCCCAGGTTTCGCCAATTTAGACAACGTACTTACCCCATTCTATACCACCAAATCTAATGGCTCAGGCATAGGTTTATCATTATGTGCGGAAATCATTAGAAATCATGGTGGCCAATTTTTAGTACAAAATGTCATTGTTAATGATGTATTAAAAGGTGCACATATTACGATGGCTTGGCCGTTGAAAGAGTAGTTACTCTTAGTGACGCTAAATAATATCTTCCTCCCAAATTACTTCTCCAGACAGTTTCATTGTTAAAGTATTGTTATACTTTTCTTCAATGACATTTCGTTTGATTTTCATCGTTGGTGTCAATAAATCATTATCAATCGACCAGGTATCTTTACAGATAAGTAGCAGATCTAATTTTTGATGACTTTCAAGTTGGTTATTCACCGTAAGTAATGTTTGATAAAGGCCTTTTGTTATCTCTGCATCTTTTCTATTGCGAGCTAAGGTTTCATTTAATACGATTAACGCGATGGGTTGTTTAAGCCCTGAACCCACAACACAAACTTGCCCTATATTGGCATTAGCGCATAACAAGCTCTCTATAGGGACTGGAGTCACATATTTCCCTTTAGCCGTTTTAAACTTATCTTTTATACGGCCATTAATTTTGTAGACGCCACTGTCATTCACCGCACAATCACCGGTATGAAACCAGCCATCAACAAATGCGTTTGTTGTGCCTTCTTGATCTAAATAATAGTTGCTAAATACCGCATCACCACGGATTAGTATTTCTCCTTTTTCAGATAGCTTCATTTCCACGCAAGCTAACGGGGAGCCAATGGTGCCGAGATTATTCTTTAAAAATGGTAGGTTGATACAAGACAAGCTTGAAGTTTCTGTCATTCCCCATCCCTCAGCGATGTTTATACCAATTTTTCCATACCATTGAAGTAATGATAAAGGGATTGGCGCAGTACCAGAGCAAAAATGAGTTGCATATTGTAACCCTAAGCGTGAACGAATCTTTTTAGCGACAAAATGACCAATAAAAGGCAGTGATAATAAGCGGTCCAATTTCTTTTGAGAAACAGAAGATAATACTCGAGATTGAAATATGGTCCATAAACGAGGCACAGAACCAAATGCCGTTGGTTTAGCATATTGTAAATCTTCAATAAATGTATCGAGTGATTCGGCAAAAAACACTTGGTAACCTTTATAAAGTGCAGCAGCAGCTAAACTGCGCTCTACAGCATGAGCTAAAGGCAAGTATGACAAAACACGGCTACTACTGGTCATTTCGAATTTTTCTGAAGTACATTGCGCTGCTGCCGCCCAGTTTTTATGACTCCATACCACCCCTTTGGGTGTGCCTGTTGAGCCTGAGGTGTACATTATGGTTGCTATGTCATCAATGGTAGGATGATTAATTTCGATAAGAGGTGAAAAGGATGTTAACCAAGAGGTATAAGATTGTTGTGCAGATATAGTTGGGTAAGGCAGGGAAATTCGTAAAACATCGGCTTTAATTGCTACTTCGGCTTCTTCAAGGTTATCTAATTTACCAACAAAAATAGCCTTTAAATCTGCATGCTTAATAACATAATCTATCGTCTTTCGATTAGCGGTCGCATAGATAGGAATACTGATCATTCCTGCCATCATAATAGCTAAATCAACAATGCCCCAGTGAGCACAATTTTTCGATAAAATGCCAATTCTAGTCCCTTCTTTAAAGCCTTGGGCTATAAGTGCTGCAGCAATACGGCGACTTTGATCTTCAACATCAGCCCAAGTGAATTCTTGCCATTGGCGATTGATCGGTTGGTGTAAAAAGACTTTATTTGGCTGGCGTGCAGTCTGATTTAAGAGATTTTCTATCGGGGTAAAATATTCCATTATTCACAACTTATTCTTATTAATGTCACAGAGTATAGGGGGATATTTTGGTTTAGCTATTTTCTCAATGATAAATACAGGACAGCCAGTAACTTTACTGCCTCACACACTTACCGCTTATTTTTGACATTAGATCATAATATATAGTCAATTTAAAAAATTGACTTAGCTGTGAGAGTTCACTTTCGGACTAGTTATGTCCGCTATCGATACTTAATAAATCAGTTAATCGCAACTTGTTTATATGTCTTTGTTATTGTTTGATAATATTATTGGTTCGTGAATTGCTATACAAGGCCAACGAAGACAATTAAATACTGAAGGTAAAATGAAAAAGCCAGATAATTTATTATTTATAGGTATTAAGAGTCTTATAAACAAAATAATAAATCACTTAAATTGGAGAATATTAGATGAAAAGTACAAGGGGCACTAAGTTGAAACTTATCACAAATATAGCGTTACTTTTTGGATTCATCGTTGGTAACGCCAACGCTATCATTATTAGGCATGATGTTGATGATAATAAGTATTTACAGTTAGGTGAGCAATATTCTGCATCTGTTGCTTATGTAGGAGGCTGCGCAAGTACAGTTATAGGCAATAATTGGTTGTTGACTGCAGCCCATTGTGTAAAAGGCAGAGAAGCCTCTCTTTTTACGATAAAACACCTCGGTAATAAATACCGTATTGCTTCAATCATAGTGCACCCTAAATTCGACAAAAAACATGATGAATTTTATGACATTGCATTAGTTCATTTAAAAGACCCAATAGATAACGGCAAGTTAGCAAAACTTTATCAGTTGGGAGACGAAATTGGTAAATCGGTTGTTTTTGTTGGCCGAGGAACATTTGGCAATGGTAGCAAAGGATTAATACGGGATGATGGAAAACAACGGGGCGCTAGCAATACTATTGTCAGTGCTTCAGAGCAAGTGATAGGTTTTATTTTCAATTCACCTGAGCAGGCGACCGAATTAGAAGGTATTAGCTCACGTGGAGACAGCGGCGGCCCAGCATTTATTAACATTGGCTCACAACTTTATGTTGCTGGCGTAAGCTCTTATCAAGAAAGTAATGGGATTAAAGAAGGGAAATATGGTGTAAGTGAGTATTATACCAGAGTATCAACAGCTTATCCGTGGATAAAGTCTGTTATAGAAACAACCAAGAGGGTTGAAATTGCCAAGCATGCTATTATTGATTCGATAAAAAATGACGACCTTGAAAAGCTTACTTCTGCCATTAACAAAGAGGTATTAACGGATAACGCTATAATAAATGAAGCTTTCTACCAATCGGTGTTGTTAAACCGTATTGAACTTGCCAAGCAACTTATTAATCAGGGAGCACAGGCTGAAAAGGTGGTAATAAACAAGGTATCACTATTTGAATTTGTCTTGAAAAATAGACGGAAAGAGTATTTCAACATGCTGCAAAATGAGACGAAGCAAGTTAAAGGCCTTTACAGTGATGAAAGCACAGTATTACCGCTACTAGTATCAAGATTTAGTGATGATGCCAACCTGCTCGATAATATAAAGCGTGTAATAGATCAGGGTGCTAATATCAATTCAAAAACCTCTGCTGGCGATACCGCGATTATTTTAGCGGGTTGGAATACCAATAACCTTGATTTAGTACGTGCTTTGGTAAAATTTGGTGCTGATTTGAATATTCCAAATAATAATGGCGATACACCACTAATGGATGCTGCGTATCTAGGGAAAATTGAGATTCTTCGTTATTTGTTAGAAAGTGGAGCTGATTTCACCTTAAAAAATAACAGCGGCTATACCGCACTAGATCTAGCGATTAAGAAGAAAAATAAAGCAGAGGAAAAGTTATTACTTTCTTATGTCAATGAAATAAGTAGTGATTAAGTAAAGCAGGGGGAAGGTGTGTCTAAGGCACGGATCAAAATTAAATTCAGCGGGATAAATACAATTAACTGTTTTATCCCGCTATTACTTTAATAGTTTAAAACTTATTTAAACTCTAATGGCGGATGTTATGTTCTCTTGATAAAAGCTCTATTACGTAATAACAATAATGAGATAAAAGCTAAAAATGAGAATCCAAGGCTTCCTCCGCTACTACTCTTTTTAGTAGGAGGATCTTCAGGTATAACTTCTGGAACATCAGTAATGGTAATATCGACAGTTGTTGTTGCTTGATTACCCTGTTGATCGGTAACGGTTACAGACAAAACCACTGTTTGAGTACTATCGACACTAGGTGCATCAAAACTAACCATTGAAGAGTCAGCCGCTGATAATGTTACTGAAACTCCTGATTGCTGGCTCCATTCAAATGTTAAGTCACTGACATTCACATTGGCTGTTAATGACACATTTGCACCTTCTGCCACTTCAATAGTATCAACAGATACCGTAGGAAGAGGAACGTTGGATACATTACACTGAGCGCCATATACTTTTTCTACCCACTCAGGATGATCGATGAACGGATTTCTATTGCCTTGGAATTCATAAACACCATGATTTCTTTCAACTTCTTGTGCATCCACAGGATCATTTTCATGCCATTGGTAAAGTGAGCATAATTTTCCGAATTCAGCGCCATCTGTATTTACAGAGTCTACTAGTACTAAATCAGGCATATCGTTATCACTATTTTCTTCATATCGAACAGCCATGTAAAACATCATACGGGCAACATCACCTTTTACCGCATCTCTTGGCTCCCACGATACGCCACTTAATACATTGTTCTCAGTTACTATTGAACCATCGTTTGCCGGTGAGCCGCCATTATCAAAATCATAATTAGATCTTAAGCTATTGATAGATGCATCGGCAGGACGTAAATGGTGAATGTCGGTATAGCCTAATTGAGATGAATTTGGAAAACCGTGACTTTTTGACCAAACATGCTCTCTATTCCAAGAGTCAGGAGCGTTATTTTTTACTGAGGCATTTTCAGTTTTAGCGATAGATTTACCGGTATAAAGTAAATTAACATTATCTGAATTATTTGGATCTTCATCGATATCAATCAATGCTGTCCAAACTTGATTATAAGTTAGCTGAGTATGGCCTACTTTAATATCTTGATGAATAGCTTGTTTGAAAATGCTTAATTCACTATCAATGGCAGCGTTTGCTTTTATATAGTAAGTACTTTCAACATAATCAGCACGTAAATTCACTTTGGGTACTTCATCACAGCGAGTAAATATACAGGAGTCAACCGGTGGTGGATCGCCTTCTAGTAAAGGTAAAGGTTCATTACCAGTACAGGGCCCTTCTCCCGTACAACCAAGACCATCTAAAGTATCTTTATCAAAAAAGGTCCATTCACTGATTGTTGGATCATAAGCATCAGAAGGGTCTTTATCACCAGTGGTAATACCAACCTTTCTCCTAAGGGTATGATCTTTTGAATTATCACTAGAAGTTCCCCAATAACTACCTGGATCAATACCTACTTGGCCAAATGAATCTACAATTTCATCGCCCTTTTTTAAAACATAGGCATCATCACCATTATGGTTTAATACACTATTGTCTGACAGACCCAGAGGTGATTCAAATGAACTGGCGACGGTTAACCCTGAGTTGTAAATAACTAAGCTAGAATTTGGCACCAAAATACCATAAAGGCTATAGGTTGAAGAGGGTTCAGCAGAACCGTTGGTATATAAGCTTAAAGTGTAACCTTCAGAACCAAGTGCTACCTCTGTGGTACCTAAATTGGTAATTTCTAGTGCTTTATTATAACCGCCCCCCTCAACATACTCGGTAATAACAACATCAGCAACGGCATTGAGTGATAAAAATCCACACATTAATATTGACAGTTTTTTCATATACCCTCCATTCATTTGAATTAAATTAATCTGTCTAATTAGTTATATATTTATGTAAGACAGTGATATTGAATAGAACATAGTTTGACCACGCGGTCAACTTTGTGTTTTGTTTGTTTGGCTTATGGTTTTGTAAATTTATATTTTGAAAAGAGGAAATAGAGTAACTTGAATTTTTTCAACTGTTAATTGAGTATTGTTAATGGCTAAACCGATCTAATAAACCCTTAACAAAAGCAGACAGAGATAATTTCATTCATTAATCAGCGAGATCTATTGGGTTATCAGTGCCATTGTTTGCTGGTATTTATTTTGTTAAATTTCGTATAATCTGCTCAAATTTCAATCTTGGTTATTAATGACTGAACTGGATTTTATACCAAGGTTTTACTGTTAACTTTATGATTTCTCACAAGCTCTCAATTGCATTGATGCTCGATTGGATTTAAATCACCGTATTTAAAGTTTTATAATATGGCTTTGGGGCTACTTGGGGGCTTATTGATTTTCACTTATTGGTAAAGTTCCCCCGATAACATTAATTTAGTAGCTATGTAGTCATAACTTTATAACAGTGCGCTAAGGGGAAATTAACTTAAAAGTTTTCCGATATATTTTCGAGTGAACTTTTCGATTTACATCCAAGTTCTGATGAGAAATTAATGATTGTGTTGCCTAAGGTTATGAAATTATCGGATATTACTTAGAATTAGCTATGCGAACTGTTATGTTTTTACATGGTTTAACGTATTTATTTTCTATTGACATAATATGTCGATCAGGTTAGTGTTTGTGACATATTATGTCTTTAATTAGCGCGTAATATATCTGTTTTTAGACGCGTATCGTAGCGTTATTTTTTCACAGGGAGGAGTCAATTATGACTATAGTGTACAAAAATGTAATTTCATTTCTACTAGGTGTTTCTTTTACTTATATATTTATTTGGTTAGTTGGTATCGTTTCTGCTATGCCTGTACCTGAGTTGCTTCAACCATATAATGAGTTCGTGGTTTCATATTATTCAAATATATTAATCGTCATATTTGCGGTAGTTTTATCATTAATTATTATGCTTGTGGTACGCAAAGCATTTACATTATTTACTAAACAACATTTATTTTACTTTGCTCTGCCAATAGTCTTATTCTTAACTTATCTGTTGGTATTTTTAAGTTTTGCTGTTACTTCTTTATGGTATGCGGCAATTCCAACACTTTTAATCGCGGCGTTACTTTCTAACGGCGAACAAAAAACATAACAAGGCGCTTAGCTTGGTGTTATGGCAAATGGAGTCTTGCAATATGCAAACGTGTAAATCATGTATAAAAGAAATAGAAGTCGGCGCTACTAAATGTTCATACTGTCAGGCATATCAGCTTTGGTATAAAAACCCTCAGCACTATAGCCTTATCTTTATGTTACCTTTCCTAGTTTTCATGTTTTGGAATACAGGTTTATTTTATAAAAAATATTTTATTGATTTTGAAAATGAATTCACTTATACACAAGAAAAAGTTATCGAAATAAAGGGCTCTAACGCAAAACTGATTACTTTTAATGTTAAGAATAATACCAATCATAAGTGGAATCATATTAGCTATGAAATAGTAAGTAATCATAATGGTGAGCTATTAGCTGCAACGGCAGATAGTAATTATGCTTGGGTTATTCAACCTAATTCAGCATCATTACTAACCGTAAAGGTTCCTTTTATCCCTAATGCAAATGAATGGCATTTGAAAATTAAAGATTTAAAGTCTGATCGCTATTAAAATTTGCCTAACACAGTTGCTTAAACGGGCAAAAAACAGTTGGTTTTTGCTAGTGCCTTGCTAATTTTAGCTAACAATATTTTACCCATTAACGAAGGTACTATGTTTAATAGGAGTTTTGCATATGATTGATATAGCAAAAAAAGCAATTGGTATTATTGGTCTTATCTTATCCGCGGGTTATACGATAGATTTAATATTCTACTGGCCTGATTCAGGCTATGATACTTTCTATCTAATAAAGTTAATTGCTTACATTGTTGGCTCTTCTTCTATTTTTTGGCTTTTCTTTCTTAAGGAAAAGTTTAAGGCTACCAGTTTGAGTAAATAGTCGTTCAGAGTTAATTAAACTATAAGAACTTCAAGCGGACAATAATAAGTTGGCTGTTTTCGCCCTCAACATTTTTGCCCATTAACAGGGCGATATAATTAAATGGAGATTTCAAACCTGTGCGTATATTAAAACTATTTTTACCTTTCGTTTTATTGACAGTAAGTGCAACATCTTTTGGAAAAGAGAGTCCTTTTACACCCGTTCAAGATTTATTTTCAGCTATGTCTGAAGTTGATCATCAAAAAATGAAAGGCCTGGTGACGACTGACTTTCAGTTATTGGAAGTAGGTGAAGACTGGAGTATTGACGATTTAATCAAAGTTATTAAGCCATCTAAATCTAAAAGGCGTAATTATTTCAACGTAATTAAAACTAAAATTAGCGGACAGATGGCATGGGTAAGCTATTGGAATAAGGCAACATTCACAAATGGCGATAACATTAATTCAGTAGCATGGTTAGAAAGTGCGGTAATGATAAAAGATGGCAGCAGTTGGAAAATACAAATGCTACATTCAACTCGAATTAAACCCGAAAGCATACCCAAAAACATCGAGTTAACAGAATACGTAGATTAATTTGAAATTATAAATAACAAGCGGTTTATAAAACAAGAATCAGTTGGTATTTTTGTCCCTCAACATTACAACCAACTAATTTTCGCCTATTAACAGGCCTTAAAATACCTAAAGGATTGAGTGTGGACGTAACATTTTTCGCAGCAAAAGTAGACTGCGATTTTAGTAGTTTTGAAGAAATTCCAAAAGACTCAATTTTGGGCGGTGGTAACTTCACCAAAGATCATATTGCTGATTTACTTAGTTGCTTTAAAAGTGCTAGTTCTGCTTTAAGTGACAATCTGTGGTTGTTACCAATAAGCTTTACAGAAGAATTGGCAATTATAGATGATGAGAAGCTGAATGACATCGCTGTTCATTGGTCAGATGAAGGTTCATGGAAAGAAACAAACGTTAACGCTATGGATTTAGCGGGTCACTTATTAGTAATAAAATACGCTTATTTACAACATTCAAATAAAAGAATATTTGCGCTATTTGAGTAAGCATTTATAACAAAAAAATCAGCAGGGGCATGTAACAGTTGGTTACGTTTCGCTTGGCTACACAACTTTAGCCAATAATTACTTAACCTATTATTTTGATTTAAATTCAATGCTTTAGTGCTTGCGTTGTATTTGTTAATGGACAAATAAGCATAAGTTTAAGTAGGTGATTGTCCACTGATAACTGCAAAATCAATATTATTTATCTATTGTAGAATGATAGTTCTTTGGTGTTTTACCGATGAGGTTTTTGAAGTCTTTAATAAAATGCGCTTGATCGTAGTAACCTAACTTTATGGCCAGCATTGCCCAATCAATATTTTTATTCGTTTCAACACTCATTAAGGCTTCATGCATTCGGTATCTATTTATCACCCATTTGACACTTACCCCGATATATTTAACAAATAACCGCTGTAAATGTCGTTGGTTTATATTAAATTTACTGCATATATCACTTACCTTCATTATCTCTTTATTGGCAGCGATGGCCGCAACGATTTCATTAAGTCTCACTATGTTTTCATCGGTCATTACTAATTGAGAAAAGAATAACTGGTCAATGTAGTCAATTTTTTTCATTGGCTCATCTAAGTTAAGGACATGCTGTTCCGTTTTAGCTATATCAATATCGAATATAGTGTTGATATCAATACTCTTATCACAGATGTTCTTTAATTCCACTCCCGATTTTTTAGCAAAAGGAAAAAAACCAGCGGGTTTAAATTTTATCCCGACAATATTGCCACTGCCCTGCAACGTATGGCTATATTTTTGTTTGCAGATCCCTTGAATGTGGGAGTTGTTTTTTAAGAACGTTAGGTGTGTGCTTGGATGAGGAATAACATCTTGTCGATGACTTTGTCCTTTTGGGATGTCCCAAGAAATTAGCCAGTAATGCTCGATATAATCTTGTAAATGCTCTTTAGGATAATAAGTAGATAGAGAGAAGTTATTTTGAAAATAATCAACATTTAATATACCAACGGGTTGTGAAGTTTTTAGTTTATTCATAGCTACCTAAGTTATGTCGCTTTTTTACAATAACATTAAAAGATGCTCTGATAGCATAAGAAAAAATTTAATGAGGGTAGTAAAATGAAAAAATTATCGACAGAAGTTCAAGTTGAATTTGCTATAAATGTTAAATCACTATGGGATGTGCTTACTCAAACAAGATTTACTCAAGCTTATATGTTTAATTGTTCGGCAGAATCGGATTGGGTTAAGGGCTCAGTCATAACTTGGCAAGGAAACTACCAGGGTTATCAAGCATTTCAAAAAGGAGAGATTCTAGCAATAAAACCCTATGAGCTAATCAAATATTCTACCTTTGATCCTAATTTTGGCTTGAGTGATATAGCAGATAATTATATTCATGTCACGTATCTGATTGAGGAACGTGAAGGCAAAGCAATACTGACTATCATCAATGATACTTTTGATGGTAATGAAGAAAGAATGAAACATGTTATACAAGGGTGGCAAATAGTTATAGAACAGATGGAAAAGGTTGTGAATGACCTCTGATTCAAAGAATTAAGTTACAAAAAGGGGACGACTTCTTCTACAACTGTAATGTCTGTATATTTTACTTTTATGTCTTTTATTGATAACGATAAAGAAGAAGCTTTGCCTAATGGAACCTTTGATGACGGTATAGGAAACCTCAGAGCGTATTATCTGCTTAATCATCTATCGTTATTTCTTTTGCTTAGTGCCTATAAAGTCCGTTGCAAACAGACTCGATTAGGCGTAAATCACTGTTTTTATTGGGATTTAGGGTGTCTTTTTTTTTGGCTTTTGGTTTTCTCTTCTTGGAAAGCCCCCATAGAATAAAACCAAGTGACTATTCAGTACTCGTCAAGTTTCGTCAGAGTGGGTAAAGCTGAAGTATCAGGGTCAATGTCGCTAAGGTCTGCTTCAAGCTGTGAGTTCAAGAGGTCACGCAACGCTATACTTATTTTAAGTGTGACGATTCTACAAACGACTGAATTACTTAGGGATTACTTTCTCATTTGATAAACAGCCAATAACACATATAATTTGGTATAAGTTGTCGTTAAGGGGTAATTTCATGTCGAACTGTTTACACCTCGCTATTCCCGCGGGCGATTTAAATGTTGCTAAAAAATTTTATTGCGATGTATTTGGCTGTAAAACTGGTAATAGCGAAAAAGGATTTTGGGTGGATATAGATTTTTGGGGTAACGAATTGACGCTACACCAGAGTGAAGAGCGTTTGCCAAAAATACGACATGATGTCGACATGGGGGTCGTAATGATTCCTCACTTCGGTATACATTTACCAGAGGGGGAGTTTCAAGCTTTAAAGGAACGCATTGAAATGGCTGGCCTTACCTATCTAGACAAGCCTTATCGTCGTTTTGTGGGTAGTAAGTATGAACAGGAAACTTTTTTTATTGAAGATCCTAACGGTAATGTTCTTGAAATGAAAACTATGGTCAATCCAAATGTGTTGTTCAAAGTCGATTGACCGCTGTGGTGGCTAAGAGGACTATTTATTGTGATATATTCGAGTCTATATTAGGCTGCTTTGTGGCATTAGTTTCATTCATAAACAGTTAAACCCTATTTGTTTAATAATGAAATAATCCACCAATATTTCAGTCGTTATTTTTAAAACCTACTCCTATTTATATTGAATAAATTCTTATAGTAACTATATGTTTTTTCGAGAATTATTTTGTTAACCCATGCTAGAACGGGCGTAAACCACCATTTTTACTGGAATTTAGGGGGTCTTTGATATTATGTGGGGAGTGTTAATTTTCACTTTTTGTTAAAGCCCCCACACATAATTCACATTCGTATTTTTTCTAATGAATTACCTGTTAGCTTAAACCGTGTTATGCCGTGTAATATTCTTTCGGATGAAAATATGTATAATTTTTGGATGATGGATTACATGACTTCTTAGTGTGCAAAGCGGAAGTGGATAATATTTGAATCTAACTTCCGCAGGTGCCTCGATAGCTGTCATAACAGGTATAATTTACAAAGCTAACTATCTACTATATTTCGGAACTAATTTACTAGGTAGAATAATTGTAATTTACGATTGATATGCAGAAAAACAAGACATCATTATTCTGAATCTTCTAATTATAAAGCAATCACGTTATTTTTCTGGTGTAAAAAGGTCTAAGGTTTTTAATGCTAAATAAACAACGTTTACCGAATTTTCATCGCTCACATTTTTGACTACAGTAACTGAATGTTTATGGTCTAAACATAAAATCATCATCGTTACACCTCCCATGCTACCTCCCTCGTGCATTACTGAATTTGGATGTTTTTTCATTAATGAGATATATTCGGCACCATTTATTATATCTTTTTTTGCGTTGTAGATATGAGGATTAAAGCCAATGGCCCAACCTATGCCAAAGAAGTTACCAGAGCCATCGGATAACCTTTGCATAGTAAACATTTTCTTTAATGTTGCCAATTTTAAATAATCTTGATTGGTATGGGCTATGGCAAGTTTAGAGATGTCTGATGGCGTTGCCAAAAAGCCTCCTCCGGCATATTTATAGCTGTTGAAAACCTCAGGAGCATTTACTAATGCACCTTCAGAAAACACGTATGAACTTTGTCGATTGGGAATGATAATGTCGTTATCGTCAAAAGTTGTCTCTGTTAAATTTAATGGCGAGAGCACTTGTTCGTGTATTAACCTCTTGAAAGGAGCACCACCCGCAGCCCTTTCCATAACAGCACTAATTAAAGTCCATGCGTAGGTTGAATAACTAAACTTTGATCCAGGGACGAATAACAAGTCATCATGCTTAAAAATATCTAACGCATCAATCGGCGATGTATAATTACCATTATTTAAGAGTTCGTTATTTTTATAATGGCGAATTCCTGAAGTATGACTGGCGAGTTGAATCAAATTGATTTTTTTATGTTTTTCCGGCCATTCAGGCACGTATTTACGAATATCACTTTTAAGGTCGATTAAATTTTTATCATACAATCGCATCAAAGCTGCGGTAGTGATTACTTTTGCAACGCTACCAATCCTCATTTTGGTTGCTGCGGTCATCGGTACTTTATGTTCTAGATTAGCAAACCCAAATCCTCTAGCCCATTTGATACCGGTTGTGTCTGCAACAGCAACACTGATACCAGGAACAGAAGGTGACAAAACTGCCTCTTCAAACAGCTGAATAGCTATTTTTTCAACTTCATTGGCATGACAATCAAGTGAAGATAAAATAGCACAAAATAATAATAATCTATTTATGAACGAACCCATTTTTTAATCCTTACATATAATACTAATCACAGAGGTCAAAATAAATTTACTCTTTTTGTTACCTTTAGTTTACAATCTAAGGATTACATCTGTAATCTGTATTGTCAATCAGATGTTTCTACTTCTATTTTGATTACCACGACGATAGAGAATAGATAATCAATCATTTTACCCTCAAGTAACTGTGGGTTATAAAGGAAATTCGAAATGATTATTTATAGTCGTGAACAGACCTTAGCCGTAACCTTCGAGAAGCTCCGTTGTGTTGTCTTACCCTATTTCTTAGACAGACGAGAATTGTTGCAAATATACAGAAGGAGGTGTTTCAAAAAGTCATGTCAGTTTGCGTATTGCTAGCGCACCTAACTTTTAGTCATCTCAGTTAATATATTTGGTCTGCAAAGTGGCAGCTACTGCCCTTAGTTTGTATTTTAGAATTTATTAAATATATTAAAAGGTCTTTTCAGTAGCTGAGTGAGTTCATAATATTGAACCCATGCTTCTTGTTTTTTCCCAGTAAATAATCCTTTAAGGTGAATGTCACGAGTGAAGGTGAATTGTTTTACTGTGTAGCTTTTATTCGTTATAGAGGATTTTTTCCAATAAATGGTATGGATTCGAGAATCGACAAACGGATTTTCTTAATTGATGTTTTTATATTTTTCCTTTCTAAAACAAAAAAGTGCCTCAAAGAAATAGTTGAGGCACTCAATTAATACAAGCTTAAAAATCACTTAATTTAAATCGTCATTCTTCCAGTATTTTGTTCCTTGAAGTGTCGCTTGCAAAGCAATGCCTGTTTCGGTCATTTGATAAACCTCAACACCATTAACAATAGTGCCCGCTTTGCTTGCTTCTCCACCCTTATCACCTGATTTCGCCGCAGCATCTGCTTGCCCAGAAAAATCCCAACCTTCTTCAACAAACTTGGTCATAGACTCTTTAGTATGAAAAATGAAAACCGCACGAAAATCTTTAATGCCCCAGCCTATGCCCACACCAGCAGAGGCCATCGACATAAAAGTGTCATTACCTGAACTATTATCATGAACAACGCCAGTACCACCACCTGCAGAGAAGAAAATAACATTTACGCCAATATTTGAAAAAGTAGCATATCCTGCAGCTTTCTTTATTTTGTTTTTAATACTAGATTGCTCTTTATACAACTTGGTTAAGATTTCTTGCCGACTATCTAAAATATCTTTCCTGTCTTCATCATCACTAAACGCATAACTATTAAAAGATAAAGCCAACATAACGATAATTACTAAAATATTCTTCATTTTAACTCCTATTTTCAGTCTATACATAAATATCAATGGACTACAGCATAAAACTCGAACTATGTTTAATCAAGAAAATTCAACTTAAAATCAACAAATTAAACATGATAATTAGAGGTGTTTTTTAAGTTTAAAATAAACACTACTTTTATTACGTTAATATTAGAATTACTTGGTATAAAAAGGAACAAATATAGTAGTACCTACACCATTGATTCTATTGCTGGTGTACGTTGGCAGGAAAATGATCTTGAGTTAATCTTAGGTTTGGCAAGCATTTAACATTTGAACAGCGTATCGTTTCGTTCTGCCGGTGTTAGCCCATAAATCAGCATCATTACAATATAGAGCTAGTAGCTCGCCAATGGTAATTATTTTGCCCTATGTGTTTGCCTATTCTTTTTACTGAATATTCTTGGCTCTCTATGTATAATCACGCCATTCTTTTTTAGACGCACTGTGCATTGGTAGCTAAAGTTTCCGTTTGCTTTTGGGCGTTTATCAATTGTCGTTGATACCATAGTATTATTCCATAATCATCTATCCCAACGGGATTCAATAGGAACAACCTAAATGGAAATTCGACGAAAGCACAAGCGATTCAATACGATTCAGGTGGTAAGTATATGTATGATAATAAAGGGCTAGGGCTATCTGTGGCAGGCTCCTTCGGCAATCACAAGCTCTCCGTTGCACCGATGCTAGATTGGACGTAAAGCACTATTTATACTGAGGTTATGGGTGTCTTGGGGGCTATATGGGGGCTTATGGTTTTCATTTTTTGTCAAAGTCCCCCATAGTGTAAGACCTATCAACCATTTAATTTTAGTTTCATTTCTTTAAAACGAACATTAATGCTTAATTCTCATCCATATTCTTTCTAATTAATTACCTGTTAGCTTTAACCGTGTAATACGGTGTAATGTTCTTTCGGATGGAAATATGTATAATTTTTGGATGATGGATTACATGACTTCTTAGTACGCTAAGCGGAAATCAACAAAAATATTTTTCCATATATTTTCTAATGAATTAATTGTGTCATATTACTGAGAAGTCTCAGTAACATCCAAGTTCTAACAAAAATAAAATATTTTTAGTTTATAAGATACTGAAAATATGGGATATTAACACGAATTAAATTAAAGTTATGGGACGGACATTACTGAGTGGTTTCCATAATTAAGCAGATAATCAAGTAGGAAGAATATGGCAACAAAAGAGTGGATAGATGTAGTCGATACCGCTGTTAAAATAGGTTTAGGTTCATTAATTACTGGTGTTTTTACGTATTTAGGTGTGAAATTTTCACATAAATCAGAGCAAGCTAAATTCGCCTTTGAACATAAGATAAAAATTTTCGAAACAATATCCTCAGATACTGAAGAGTACTTTACTGCTTGGTCGGGTCTCATTTCCAAAGTTGGCGGTATAACTAAACAGATGAAGCACGATATAGAGCCCGTCGAGCTCACAAAAAACCAACTAAAATGGATAAAGGAACGGGATAATATATTAGTTGAGGCATGGCAATATAAGCGTTCTGTTACTTCCAAACTAAAATTGTTAAAAGCGACTAGTGCTGAAACAAAATTCAAAACATGTACTGATTTAGAAACAGATCTTAGAAATAAAATGTTTTTTGATAAAAATCACCCTAATTATATAGAGCATTCAAAATATCGTGACGCAGCTGCTGTTGCTAGAAGAGAGTTTCAAGAGGAACTTGCTAATACATATGCGGAAGTATCTGCTTAGCAAGGCGTTTGGTTTTAAATATTTAACTATGAGCTTTTAAATGGACATAAAACATCAAGTATTCGTTTCTTCAACATATAAAGATTTAATAGAAGAACGTAGAGAAGTCATCCATGCACTTTTAGAATTGGATTGTATTCCTGCGGGAATGGAGTTATTTCCAGCTACAGATGAAGATGCGTGGTCACTAATTAAAGAAATTATCGATAATTGTGATTACTATATCCTTATTATCGCAGGAAAATATGGCTCAATAAGTCCTGAAGGCATTGGATATACTGAAATGGAATTTGATTACGCGATAGAAACTAACAAGCCAATTTTAAGTTTTATATTTGATGAACTTGATAATTTGCCTTCATCAAAAGTTGAGAAGACTGAACTAGCACAATCTCGACTAAATAAATTTCGTGATAAAGCACAAAAAAAACACTGTAAGTTTTGGAGGACTGCCCATGATTTGGGAGGGAAAGTATCTAGAAGTTTAGTACAACTTAAAAAGAAGCACCCCTCAGATGGTTGGGTTCCAGGTCGATATGCGGCAGATGCAATAATGCTCCGAGAATTCGAGGAGATGAGATCTAAATTAGCTGAGCTTGAGTTAATAAACTTAAAAGGGATAAATAATCCACCTGTTGGCTCTAAAAAATTCTCGCAAGGAAAAAGCCTGTATACAATCCATGTAGATTTAAAACACAGTGCAAAAGGAGCTCTAAAAAGTACAGCTTTGCCTCAAACTTGGGACGAAATTTTTTCGTATTGTGGCTCTATTTTAAATGGTGAATGTACAGATAAAGAGCTGATTTCTCAAATTAAATTATGCTTTTGGCATGCTGTTCCAGATAAAATTGAGAAATTCAATTCTTATCCTGAACTAAGTATCCCACAGGTATATTTCGATAAAATAAAACTTCAATTGCAAGCGCTTGGTTTAATTATGGAAGGTGAAAAAAAACGAGCGGTCTCAAATGTATCTACTTATTGGCAAATGACTCCTTATAGTAAAAGTTATCTTATTCAAATATCTGCCATTAAAACCTAACAAGCATTCAATAGGACAAAAAACAGTTTGCTGTTTACGTTCCTCAATATTTTAGCAAACAGTTTTTCGCCTGTTAATTGGGCGTTATTGATACAATATACTATTCATATAAATGGCTAATGTCTTCTTTGTGGTAGTTACTACCCTTAGTTTGTTATTTTAATTTAGTTAAGTATCTTAGAAGGCCTTTTCAGTAGCTGAGTGATTTCAAAATATGAATTCAGTTGTATTAATGAGTTCCTAACTTTATAGATGGTGGTGCATTATTGTTACGCCATTTATCACCAAACCTAATTGCTTCATCATCCCTATGCTGTAAACATGTTGCAAATTCAGGAGTTGATTTTGGATTTATACATTCTTTCGGCCTTTCATAATGTTGAATCCATGCATCTTGTTTTTTACCTGTAAATAATCCTTTAAGGTGGATATCACGAGTATAGGAAGCTTGTTTTCCTGTGTAGCTTTTGTTCGTTATATAGTTTTTTTTATTTTTTGTTGTATAACTCTTTTTTTCTTTAACTTGATTGTTGTTTTTCTTTTTTCTGCAATTTTGATAAATATCATGTCGTTTATGTTCTTCTTGTCTATAATATTCTGTACTTCTTTGCCTCATTAAAGCTTGAATGCTTTTGAGTGAATCCCATTCTTTTTGACACTTTGATTTAGCAAATGTTTGATTGCTAATAATTAATAGAACTATGAAGATAATCCTTATCATTTTATAATTTCCTTATTTTAGTTTGTTTTTGAAGAGTATTTACATCCTCTGTCCTGACCAAACCACACGTCCAATAATCTCAATATCCGTACCGTCTAAATTTTCTTTATTAATTTCCCATGGTTCATAAAGGCTATTATCTGATTTAACTTTAATAATGCCTTTAGGCAATAACTGCAATCGTTTAACTAATAAATTTTGTTCGTGACGCATTACATAAATACCATCACTTAACCCATTAAAATGACGATTAACCATTATCATTGATCCTGTTTTTAATGTCGGGTACATACTGTCACCTTCAACTAACATTAAAAACACATCGTTAGGGTTTACACCTATTTCTTTATTCAACCACTCTGGTTCAAAGCTAATCAAGTTAGCTTGCTCTTCTACTTCTATCAACATTCCCATCCCTGCTGAAGCTGAAATCTCATAAAAAGGTAAATTTACAAGACCTAGCGATAATTCCTTTTTTAGTTCCGAATTGGAACTTTCTTTTGATTTAGGTAATTCATTATTATTTGGTTCAAAGAACCAATTTGCTAAATAAACAAACTTTTCATTACTTAATATTTGTTCAATTGCAGTTAAACCATTTGATACACCGCTCTCTATTTTCTTTAATGTACTCAATGGTATAGATAATTCAGATGCAAAATCTTTTTGTGTTAACCCTAAGTTCGTTCGTAATAACTTAATCTTTTTACCATAATTCATTTGACAAAGGTTCCTGATAGGTACTAATATCTGCCTCAAGGTTCCTTGTGGGAACTTAATGGCGACTGTAATCGCTTTAAATTGCTTTAACTGCGAATAATTACATAGGTGTTATATGAATACAAACTTTGCATTGCTAGCCAGATTCGAAACTCCTGTTATTGAACT
This sequence comes from Colwellia sp., assembly GCA_022969175.1. Taxonomy (GTDB): domain Bacteria; phylum Pseudomonadota; class Gammaproteobacteria; order Enterobacterales; family Alteromonadaceae; genus JALJPB01. Next base: position 89,264 of record JALJPB010000010.1, read on the forward strand.
TAAACAGGTATGTGAAGAATTCTTTGGCATTAAACCCAAAACAGCAGAGCAAAAAGTTAAAGGCTGCGATTTTCCAATTCCAACGTTTAAGTTACGTGACTCTGAACGCAGCCCAACATTAATAAAAATTGAAGACCTTGCTAACTACATAGACAAGCGATATGCAGAAGCTGAAATTGAATGGAAGCAAGTTCACAACTTATAACGTATTCATTTAATGAGTATTACTGATTAGCGACAAAAATACAGCTGATCTTTATTAAGAAATTTAACAGGTACGGATTAACCAGTTATGAAAGACATTTATTTTACTAATGAAGCATGGGGCGATGTGGCTATACAGCACAAAGGCCAAGTGCATCATTTTTCAAATTTAATGTCATTGATTGGTTTCTTACAGCCACTTTACGGGTCGAGCTTCAACTTAATCGAAGTTAACAACGATAACTATCAAGAACTTTATAACATGGGGGTATTTGATGAACAGTAAACTACCTCCTATTGAGGGTTATAAACAGCCAAGTCCTACCACATCAATTCCTTGTAAGGTTGATGCACTTTCCCTTACTTGGTCACCTCAAGAGTTATTACGTATTAAGCACCTCGCTAAAATTGGTGCCACGGTAAAAGACGAGTTTAGAACCAAGGCTCGGCAACTTGCCCAGAAACGAAAATTCGCTGCATTAGACAGCGCACGAAATACCATGTCTGAATCGTTATACCTTTCTGCTTGCCAAGAAATTACTCGCGAGTTTGATGAAAGAAGGCATAAAGATTTAACCTCAACCTCACGCCATTTATCCGATTGTGAAATGGCGGCTCGATTTGAATTACGAGACATTTTTGATGGCGAACTTATCGTTGATACGGCGGCTAAATATGGTGACCGGCTTTCAAACCTTTTAGAGAATATTGGTATCGATTTACTCGATGTTCTTTGCTGTGGTGAAGCTGAACGTTTTGTCTGCCGGTTAAATCATGTATTCACCAAAGACGAATATATGTGGACGGTAAAACCTAACCCAGCAGGACGCTTTAATTATCAATACTCAGCCAACCTTTATGCTGATGGTCAACATGCTGGGCTTATTGCTTGGGGTGGTAAAAACTGTGGTTGTTATGTGTCATTTATGGGGCAGGGCTGTGACGCCCTTGATATGGCGCGATTATATGAAGAAATTAAAAATATCCCAGAGATAAAAATTACTCGTATTGATTTAGCCCATGATGATTTTGCAGGCACACGCTCTATTAACGTTGCTAGAAAATACGCTAAGAGAGGCGGCTTTTGCTCAGGCGGTCGTCCTGCTTCTTATATGTATATCGAGTCAGGCCACTTAAATAAAAAAGTCTCTGCGGAGCTTAAAAAACAATACAAATTTGTACCAGACAAAGGGCGCTCTTTATACGTAGGCTCACGTGAATCAGGCAAGCTGTTACGTGTTTATGAAAAGGGCATTCAACTGGGCGATCCAAAATCAAAATGGGTACGTTGGGAGTTAGAGCTTCATTCATCACAACGCATTATTCCACTCGATACCATGATTAAACCGTCTGAGTATTTAGCTGGGGCTTATCCTGCTTTGTCCTTCCTTAATGAAGAACAAAACAAAATTAAAACCATGGTGAAACAAGCAAAAATCACCGTGCAACACATTATTGAAAATCAAGTCACTAGTACCCGTAAGGCGCTTAATATGATGCGCGTTATTTTGGGTATGACTGACAGTGAAATTATGACGCGATTTTTAAAAGATTTAGAAGACCCACTCTCTGCCAGTGCAATGCCCAAACGGCTCCAATACACGGCAACAGAAGAATATTTTTTACAAAATTTAACCACCTAAACGAAAGGAATAACAATGTCAATATTAAAAAACATCACTATTTTAAGCGTAAAACTTGGCTCAGGAACTAGCAATAAATCAGGTGCCCCTAAGCCATACCAATTCGCTAACGTCACCTATGCAAAGCAAGCACAAGACTTTGTAAACGACCAACACAATATTCAAATGGCAGGGTTTGAAACTCAAGAAGTGAACATGGCGTTTGATATCACCTTGTTCAATAACTTCAAACAAAACTGCCCGTTTTTAACACCAGTAAACTTGATACTTGATGCTGACCCAGAAAACCCAGCGCGTAACATTGTTTCTGGTTTTGAACTAACTAAGTAACTTAGGTCTTTTAAGCATGGACGCTGTTCTTTTTACGCACATTAACGAAGTTCAATTTAGCTGTTTATTATGCGACTGGTGTGGGTCTGAAATGGAATTAGACCTACTCATTGGTTTTGAGTTGAACTTGGTTTGTTGCCCTTGTTGTACAAATGATGATGTAAGGGTAGTTAACCAATAATGAAAAGTTTCATCGCGCTTGTTCTTCTATTTTCACTCAATGTAAACGCAGCACAATGTGTCTATGTCGACGGAGCAGGAACGGTAAAAAGCTCAGCTACACCTATTGAGCTTTGTAATGATTTGGTCTTAGTTTCTAAGGTCGAATATGAATCAATGAATGTGAATACTGTTGTTGCCACATTGATTGATTTGTTTGAATTCTCGGTTGAAGATTTCGCATATTTTAATGCGGTTTGTTTAATCGGGTTTATTACTGGTCATTCGATTGGTCGAGTCACCAGACTTTTAGGTAAAACTTAACTTAATTAATATCTTGGAGATATTTATGAAAAACATGAAAATCAAAGCAATGGGAGCTGTTGCTGCTCTTACTACTTCAGCCGCTTCTTTTGCTGTTGACCATGCAACTGCAATTACCGCCGCAGGTACAGACGGTACTGCAAATACGACTGCCGCTGTTGTTGTTGTTATAGGTATTGCCGCTGTAGTTACAGGGGTTGGTATTGTTCTTTCTTTATTAAAGCGATAAGCATTAATGCTTACTTCTTTAATGTTTGCGACTATTTTTACCTATTGTTTTGTCGAGGGCTTTTCGAGTGCAATTAGAACTTCATAATTTTAGTCGCAAACTAATAATTAAGGCGGCTTTTATAGTCGCTTTTTTTATGCCTGTTTTTGCGCATTCTGTAGAAAATATTTTTGAAAATGGTGTCGTTGATTTAAAACCACCTAAAACTGATGTGATTTACTGTATTACTGCTAACTACAAAGGTACTCCTAATAATGCTTGTGGTGAAACTCCTGAAGAGGCTAGGCTATCTGCTTGTAATGGTCTTTCATCACTTGGCACTGGTCACACTACTGAAGATGCATCAAGGATTTACACTTACGGGGCTATGGAATGTAAGTACACGGGTTCAAGTATTGCCATTTGGCGTGATGCTAGTGTTTATTATAAATCTTCAGAAACTACTTCAGGCCCTGACCAAACTCAATTATCAGGCTTAACTATTTCTAATGATGAAACTATAGAGCAAGGTCAATCTTGCCCTAATCCTGTATTTCCTACTTATACAATGTCCGTTGCAAATCCTACTGGTGATGGTATTCAATGTGCTGACCCTAACCAAATTAACTTAGTTGATACTTGTAATAACACTAGCGGAAATACTCAATTAAATATCCAAGTAACTGCTGCTGTCGGTTGCTTTTCTCAGCCTGATGGTTCTATTTGTCAATACAATGCTGTTGACGCTGGAGGCGGTAATCAATATTACCAAATGGATTTAGAGGGTGACTGCTATTCAGAGGGCTGGCCTAATTTAGACGATAACGGTATTTTGGGTCAAATGCCGCCCACTGATGGTACTACTTGTACTCAAAGCGCTGGTCTTATGTTTTGCTCAGCCACTCCTGAAGAAAAATGTCCTGCTGGAGTATGTGAAGAGGGTTGCGGATATATTAACGAAGATTTTGTTTGTATCTCTGATATTCCAGATGACCCTGAACCTTGTACTGAAAATTGTACTCCTGAGCCTTGCACTGAAAATTGTACTCCTGAACCTGAACCTGAACCTGAACCCTGTACTGAAAACTGTACTCCAGAGCCTGAACCATGTACTGAAAATTGTGATAATTCAGGTGTTATTGCTGGTTTAGGTGAGTTGTTAGGAAAAGGAACTTATAGCACGACAACAAGCGCTGTTAATAGGTCAATCTTTGATGGTCTTTTTACCGCTGAAAAAATAGAAGTTTTAAAAACTGAAACTAAGGCCATTGAGGCTGAAATAAAAACTTTTATGAAAACCTCAAGCGAGGAATTATCTCAACTATTAAAAGTTACTCCTCCAACTTCATCAGGCTATCAAACCAGAACTACTGTCTTGTATGGTGCTTCTTTTGATTTTTCACTAAACCGCATGTCTGAATATTTTCCCTTATTGGCTGGGCCAGTAATGTTGCTTTGTTCAATGCTTGCTTTGTTTATTATTCTAGGTAAAGACTAATGAAAAAAATAATACTGATTGTTTTACTGCTTGTTCCTCTAGCGGCTGCTGCTGATACTTATCAAGATGCGGCTGGAACTTCTCAAATGCTCGCAGATTATATAGATAATATGTGGACTTTCCTTTTCTCTGATGTTCCTACGGTCATTGATAGGTTTATGACTTGGTTGCTTTACTACTGGGTAAAAATGAAGCTCTTTGCTTATTACTATTTTGTTAAGTCTGCATACGGTATTGCAGGCACTATTTTAGCTGACATGAATGTAATGTCTCAAATAGCCTCTAGCATGACCTTACTCCCTCAGGACGTAAGGCAAATGCTTGTAGAAACCCGTTTGTTTGATGGGGTTAATTTACTTATTCAAGCTTGGGCTACTAAATTTGTAATGAGGTTAATCTAATGGCTAATAGTATTTTTCATGGTGCTCCAGGTTCTTTTAAATCAGCTTCAGCTTTTTGGTTTGAAGTCCTTCCGGCCTTAAGGGCAGGTCGCTTAGTTGTTACTAATATTGAAGGTGTTTTACCTAAAGAAGAGATTGAAATTGAACTTGATGAAGTATTCCCTGAATCCGCTCAAGTTTGGCGTCTGTCCTCTCAAACTGATAAAGGTTTATTCCTTTGGCGTCGTTGGTTCTGGTGGATGCCTGTCGGTGCTTTCATCATCATGGATGAAATACAGGATATATTTCCTAAAGATGCCACTGTTTTTAAACCTAACGATTTTGATAGTAAAGGCATTGATTCCCTAAAAGAGCAATTACCACCAAAGTTTTATAATTATTATAAAGATGTGATCGGAACGTTTACACCTCCTGATGATGAGGGAAGTAAAGACGATACAGGGGAAACTATCCTAGATGAAAATGGCAATATTATTTACCCAAAAAATATGCGTGAAGCTAACATGCGTCACCGTAAATATAACTGGGATATTATTTATTGCACCCCTGAAATAACAGAAATTCATAACCTTGTAAGATATGCTTGTCAGTACGCTTACAAATATAAATACAACGACTCTTTAGAGTTCATTCCTTATTTTAACCGTAGGACGAGATACCATGAGCACAGCCCAAAATCTTCAGGTGAAACCATTGTCAAAGGCCAACCCGTTAAATGGCGAAAAATCCCTGTCGAAGTCCATAAGTGTTATCGAAGCACAAGCACTGGAAAAATCACAAAGCGAAGAGGAATTAACGGCCTCAAAAGTCCTAGTCTTATTCTTGCTTTCGCCTTATTACTTACTTGTTTCAGTTATATGTTCTGGTGGTTATTTGTTAAGCCAGACAGGGTTAATCATTTCGAAGAAAGTGTTTCCACTGCTCAAGAAACCCTTGAAATTCGTGGGTCGAGTGGTCAGCAGGGTTATAGTTCTTATAGTTCTTCTAACACTAACAAGGGTATTAGTAACAACAATGTTCCTATAGCCTTACCTTTTGGTATGGATGAAATATATATATCTGGTCAAGTTCAAGTGATTACTGAAAAGCATAGATATAGAGATTATGTTTTTATACTAAAAAAATCAGGTCGCATTTTTCAAGTTCATAGTGACGAACTTAAATTGATGGGCTATACATTCCGCTTTGTTAATAGTTGTTCAATAAAGATTTATCAGGGTGATGCTTTTCAATATGTTCATTGTGAACCAAGAGAAATAAAACCTTATAAACCACCAAGTGATAATAATCTATTCGTTTCCTCATAATATTTATCTGTCAATCTCGGAGAGGGCGAAGCCTGAGCAACGAGCTGAGATTGACAGATAAAAAGCACCTCTTAATGCGTAGCATTGCCAAACTTCTTTCTTCTATCGTGTGCCACTTAGCTTGCGATGATTGGGGAGTTCTTTCATTTTCAGTATTTGATAACATCTCGGACTGCACTTCATTCAATTGATAACTGAACCTCTACAGTTGTCATCAATCCTCCATTAGAAGCGAATCCTGCCGCACTGCTAAACCTTTTTTGTGTTTTTTAATGGGCTAGCATAGCTAGCTATTGTTTTGGGTTAACGGTACAGGTCTAGATGTTTAAAAGGTTTGTAATTTTTTAGGTTTGTAAGTCTTTGATTTTTATAGACCCCCGTCTAGTAATACGGGGGTAAAGTCTTTTTGTTTTTGTCTCTATTTCTTGGCTATGAATGTTTTAAATGATTTATTTTTAAATCATTGTTAAACAAATTTAACTCAGCAGATAAATTCCATTCATTTAGTAAAAATTTGAATTCCTTTAATTCAATTGGAGTAATTGTTTCAGTGAGAGTTTTTTCAGAAAGAAAATTTAGACGTTCAAAATCAATATTATTCATAATTAAACATTCCTTGTTTATTGATATTAAAACTATGGTTCATAGTTTCCTTTATGTCAAAATTTGCGGAACAGACAATAAAATTTGAGTCAGTGCATTTATGCATGATATCAAACGTTGTTTTCCAATGAATAGCCGTTAGCGTAAGACGTGTAATTTTCTTTTTATGGATTCACATATAGTTTATTTAGGACGGTAGCTTACAGGCTGCTTAGTGCTAAGACGACATAGCAGTATTTCTTTGTCATAAGTTTTCTATTGAATTACCAGTATCATATTACTGATAAGTCTCTATGATATTCTGTTAATTGCTCGAGCTAATTCAGCCAGAATTAAGTTGAATCTTTGGTTTAGCAATAGTAGCGCCTTAAAATTCCCTCCTTTTTATCAACCCACTTTTGACTTTCACAGTTTAATGCTCAAATTACTCTAGTTTATAAGGCTTAAAGACCTAGTTTATTGATCGAAAGTATTTTTGGTAACTTTCGAACACTAAATATTCATTATAAATTATTGCTTTAGTGGTGTTTTTATGAGCATATTTATCAAGGGAATCATATGAAACGTAACAGTTTTCTATATTTCTCTACACATTTGAGCCAACTATGACTTAGGCTCTTCAGGACGTTATAATCAATAATGGAGAATTAAATGATAAGATTTTTGAGTTGCATAATTCTAGTTTGTGCATTAACTGCATGTGCAGTTATTAAGGATGAACCTCTAAGAAAAACAAATTATGTAGAGGAAGTTGGTAATCAAAAAATTTATGTCATCGAGTTTAACGATGATGGTGATCTTCATTTAGAAGAACAAAGATTGAGGTTATTGACTGATATTGCAAAGGGCTTGACTGAAACAAACCTAGTGTTTTTCGTTCATGGCTGGCATCACAATGCATCAATAAAGGATGGTAACTATTTAGGATTTAAGAATTTCTTAGGATACTTAAATCAAGGAAAAGAAAAATATACTGGCGTTTATATAGGCTGGAGAGGTGATCAAAATGATCCTTTATGGATTGATGGAACAATAGAGGCTATTGACTTTCTTACTTTAAGAGAAAGAAAAGAAGTTTCTATTGTCGTTGGAGAAAATGGAATCAGAAACCTACTTGATGATTTAGACAAAAGCGTCTTATCAGGAGATATTAATAAGTCTGTCCTAATCGGTCACAGCCTAGGAGGAAGCGCAGTATTCCACGCTTCCAAAAATAGATTGAATATCGAAGATGATAATTTTTATATACTTCTCAATCCAGCGCTAACAGATAAAGAATATAGACCATTTTATTTGGATCAAAGCAAGAAACCTAAAGATCCAAAAATGGTTATACTACAATCAAAAACAGACAGTTCAATAAATTTTTTCTTTGATTTAGTAAATGTTGGCGAGGATTCCGTCGGTAATTCGTGGGCAATTTCACATGATTTAGACTCCTGCAATGATTGCAAAATATCAGACTCGGCTGATGAGTGTAAAATACTAATTAACAACAAGACATGGAAACTTACTGCTCGTAAGGACAATGGCCCGCAAAGGGAAACATGTGAAGAAACAAACATGCTAAATAATTGGGTTGTCGCTGTAGATGGTAACGCCATTGATAAACACAACGGAATATTAGAACTAAATCAAGCAGAAGCATTAGTTGAATTATTAATAAATAGAGAAAAATCTCGTAACAAAGATAATCTCCTGACAAGTCAAAGGTCACGGGCACAATAAACTGCGCTTGCGCTTAATGCGTTATCGATACAAAATCTATTCCGGATTAACGTTACAGGCTAAACGAATTATGTCCGCCATGTTGCATAAAGAAAGATTAGTAAAGTGAATTTTGCAAGTTAAAATATTTTGATTTTGAAATTCGTCGACATAAAGTGAATAGTAGAATGAATAAACCACTGCAATCTGTTGATAGCAGTGGTTTAGATTTGATGGAGCGGAGGGGGAATCGAACTCCTGCTCAATAAATAAATTATTCAGTAAACTTATCATGTAGCTTATGAGGAAATAACTGAGTATATACCTGCCACAATATATTCAAGTTCCTATGACCTGTAACTTGTGCAACTTCCTCAATCGAATATCCTTTCTCAAATAACCTAGATGCACCTTCACGTCTTAAATCATGGTATCTCAAGTCAGTGATACCTAGTTTATTGCGTTCTCGTTGAAACCCTGCAGTAACCGACTTTGGATTAAAAGGAAAAATCAACTCGTCAGATTGTTCTTGTTTCATCACCAAATCAAATGAACCACCTAATAAAGGGACAATCATATGATTACCTTCTTTCTTACGTGGATCTTTTCTGTCTCTAACAATTACAGTTTTATGATCTTTGTTTAAATCATCCCACTTAATACTGCATACTTCACCAATTCTCATACAGGTCAAAATTGAAAAGTTAAGGATATCGACAAAAGGTATTTTACTTCCTGGCTTATTTTGTCGTTTCTCTAAAGAGGCAATGAGTTTATTAAGTTCATCCTCTGTCGGCCTGCGTGTTCGCTTCTGACTTTTACCGACAAGCTTCATTTCTATAAGAACAGGAACAGCATCTTCGAATATTTTCCAATTGGCAGTGATATCAAAAACAGGCATAGCTAATTTCATCACTGAACGTAAATATGCAATATCATGATAGATAGTTGCAGGTCCAGCTCCCGCAAGTCGCCGCATTTTGCAGTGCTCAATTAAATCAGAGCTTTTTAGTTTGTCAGACATAATATTAGCAATTGGGCAATCTCTTAACATTTGCACAACATAACGCTTAGTTCTGCCTGTATTTCCCCATAAATGGTGATCGTTATAATAGAGGTCTAATAACCCACCTAAAGAAACAACCTTTTCCTTAGCCTTGATTCCATCAAGTTCTAATTCCTCTAAACGAAGCCTTCCCCATGTACGCGCTAATTCTTTTTTGCTGAATGTTTTAGACTCACGATGTATAATCTTCCCATCTTTTGTAGCACGAATAGTACATCGGTAGTTAAAATCACCGTTTGCTTTTTTGCGTTTTTCAATATGAGAATAGGCCATTACTTTCCTTGTTTGATTAAATCGTCCTACTCCTTTTGGGGGGTATTTGGGGGCATTGCTATCGAAACTCAACGAAAGAATAGGCAACTCAGAGTAATTCAGGTACAGCGTCAATGCAAGTTAAACCAATGTCTACACCAGTAAATACAGGCTCCTTCGGCAATCACAAGCTGTCCGTTGCACCGATGCTAGATTGGACAGATCGCCACTGCCGCTATTTCTATCGCGTAATGTCAAAACATACGGTGCTATACACAGAAATGGTCACTACTGGCGCTATTTTATTTGGTAAGGGCGATTACCTTGCGTTTAATAACGAAGAGCAGCCTTTAGTTTTACAACTTGGTGGTAGCGATGCTAAAGCGATGACTGAGTGTGCCAAAATGGCTGAACAGCGCGGTTATGATGAAATTAATATTAATGTCGGGTGTCCGTCTGATCGAGTACAAAACGGTCGTTTTGGTGCTTGTTTGATGGCTGAACCGCAACTTGTTGCAAATTGTATAAGTCAAATGCAAGCTGCTGTTGATATTCCTATTACAGTAAAGTCTCGTATTGGTATTGATGATCTTGATAGCTATGAATTTTTGCACTCTTTTATTGAACAAGTTGCAAGTGCGGGTTGTCAGCATTTTATTATTCATGCACGCAAAGCTTGGCTTAGTGGTTTAAGCCCTAAACAAAATCGCGAAGTACCACCACTTGATTACGCTCGGGTCTATCAAATAAAACAAGATTTTCCGACATTAGAAATTTCCATAAATGGGGGGATTAAATCTTATGCTGAGGCCAATGAGCACTTATGTCATCTTGATGGTGTGATGATCGGCCGAGAAGTTTATCAAAATCCTTATATGCTCACTGAAGCGGATCAAGCTATTTGGCAAGCCGAAACTACAGTAATGTCTCGAACTGAGGTAATTGAAGCGATGACCGATTATATTGATCAATATGTCGCGACTGGTGGCAGACCTTGGCATGTAATTCGTCATATGTTGGGTTTGTGTAATGGTTTAGCAGGGGCCCGTCAGTTTAGGCGGTATTTAAGTGAGAATGCCGGACGAGAAGGTGCAGATAGTAAAGTATTGCTTGATGCATTTAATAAGGTAAAAAAACTCAATGATTTTGTTATTTAGCTTTGCCGTTAAGTTTTAGTATTTAGCCCTACCCTCTAGTTTAAAGAATAAATCACCTTCTAAAAATCCCGATTTGGGGAATTGTTGTCCCTAAATCGAGAAACTCTTTTATCAGTCAAAATGTCTATTTTTACAAAAAGTAACGTTTTAGTTACATATTTCACTAATAAGTGGTTATTTTAACCAAAGCGCCAGTTTGTCATTTTAAGTATTTCAAAACGCTTTAAAGTGTAAAAATTAAATTTCCTTGTTTTTCAATGACTTGTTAAAAAGTTGATACATTGGCACAACCTTTGTAGTACTTATTGCAACTTAACTAGTGTCATTGCTAGAAATACAAAAGGAAAACGATGATGAATAGCTTTATAAAACGCATGAGTATAACCCTAAGTGCAGTCGTATTATCAATAACTTTACTACTCAGCGTATCTTCAGTACAAGCTGAAGAGAAAGTAGATATTAAAACATTAACCGCTTTTATGGTTGAGCAAAATACTCAGCAAGTTAATCAGCAATTATCACAACAGTTAAATAACGATATTCAATTTTCCGTAATGATGAAGTTACCAACAGTTGTAAATAAAGAAAATAATTCTGAAGTGTTAATAGCAAGAACGGTTGTAAAAAATAATAGTCAAATAAACGGCGAATAAGGAAAATTCATAATGTTAAATTTAAGCATGTTATTCACTTTAATGATGTTACCAGGGTTAGGTGTATTAGCGACATCGTTAATAGTGAGCTTTTTTGAAAGTAAAAAATCGGCGTCAATATCTAGATAATTGTTTGGTTAACCAGAAAGTTTGTCAAATTAATTGAACAATTTCTACTGTACAATTCGATATTAATTAGCTAGCGTTTAATTATCGCTAATTTATTGTTTTTTGATTATGTCGTCATACTATACGGATCTGATTTCACCGACTCAACTCTCTTCGATGTTGTCTGACAAAGAAGCTAAACAACACCTTGTTATACTTGATGCCAGTATTCCTCCCGTGGGAACAAAGGCTCAACCAAATCAGCAATGGCCAAACTTTGCGGTACAAGATGCGCAACGTTTTGACTTAGAAAATAACTTTTCAGATTTATCTAATCCACTTCCCCATATCATACCTTCCAAAGAGCAGTTTGAAGAACAAGCTCAATTGCTTGGCATAAATACTGATTCCCAAGTAGTGGTCTATGATGACCAAGGCATATTTTCTAGTGCAAGAGCTTGGTGGATGTTTAAGGCGATGGGCCATAAAAATGTCGCCGTACTCGATGGTGGTTTGCCTTTATGGCTATCATTAAAATTACCCTGTTATGTAGCGACTCAAAATCAACGGCATAGCTTTAAGCAATTAATGGGAAACTTTAAAGCAACTTATAATGAAGCCGCATTTTGTGACAGATATAAAGTATTGAACAACTTACAACAAAGCCATATTAAAATTGTCGATGCCCGCTCTGAAAGTCGGTTTTTAGGAAGCACACCAGAGCCTAGGCCAGGTATTCGCTCTGGGCATATGCCGGGGGCGATAAATTTACATTATGCTCAATTACTTTCAAACGGTTGTTTTTTGCCCGTTGAGCAGCTCAAAGCGTTCTTTTTCAACATAGTAAAACAAGACAATGCGATGATCATGACATGTGGCTCTGGAGTAACCGCTTGTATTTTATTGTTAGGAGCCCACCTATGCGGCTTAGATGAAACTAGTGTTTACGATGGCTCTTGGAGTGAGTGGGGCGCAATGCTTGAATTACCAGTAATTACCGCTAAGTAATCATATTGAATAGCTAATATTTTTCTACAAATTAAAGTGATCAATAGAATGCATGGCGAAAATAAGACTCCATCATAACTTTATCAATAGGGTCGATATAATTTAGGTGGATCTCCAATAAACTATCTAAACTTGTTTGGGCACTCAAGTGGTTATTAACATTATCAATAAACGTTTTTGACACCTCATTTTTTGTACACATTAAATGCCCTAAGATATAAGCAGGAACAGAGGAGATGGCATAGGATCTTGCCGTTATTTTAACATCTGAGCCAAACACTTGATGAGGATATAATAGGGCGAATTCAGCTCTGCCTTTAGAAAACATTGCGATAACCCCTTTATCATGTTCGCTGCTATGGCGTGTCAATATATTCGCTTCAGCGAGTTTTGCTATTTGAGCATCTAATATATCTCCATAAGATATTTGCCCTGAGATAATAACTTTAGCTGTTGGCCTTTTGATGAAGATATCGGATAAACGTACACTGTTATTTATTGATTCTTCAGAAGCTAAAGCTGGATAGGAAGTATGTTGATACAGCCTTCTGCTAAGAAACAAATTTACTGGCTGACTAAACAAGTATTTTTCGATTCTATTTTTTGTTTTTACTTTATTTACTACACATATATTTTTACTGATAGCCATTAATTTCAACGAGCGCTTGGTTGTCATATATTCAAATTGAAAGTTTGCTGACGGGATATTAAGTGCGAGTAAATTTGTTGCTACACTGAGATTGTTGTCTATGTTTTTGCTTTTCAGAGCATATAAATCAGCTAAATTATCGGTATGAATAGTAATTGTCTGAGCATAGCTTTGCGCTATAGATGCAAGATAGAAACACATTGAAATAGATAAACACAGTAAATGCTTCATGGCTTAATCACTTCTAAATATATTCAGCGTAATTCAGTATAGCAAATTGAAACTGGTCAATATGAGCGGCAAGTAGAATACAGACAATCAAAATATCTAAAGTAAAATTATGCTGAACATTATTAGCATATTAATAATTCAACAGCTCTAAAACCTCAAATAGCAGATAAAATTATCAATTTATTTCTTTGGTTAAATTTACTATTTCAGTGGTTAAATTCACCATTTTATCGTGTGACATATTATGTCTTTATTTTTCCTTTTATAACGTATAACTAAAATAACGTTAAATTTCAATTTGTTACATTTAAGTTACATCTTGGCACAAGGCTTGTAATAACTAGGATATAGAAATGAAGAATTTCATCATTTTTCATTTAATACATTACGAGCTGACTATTTAACAGCAAAGCGAAAACAAATACGGGAATTATTATGAGAATGCAAAGTATTAAATTAACCAGTAAAAAATTTATCAGTAGTTTGTTGGTTATTGGTGGTGTCATCTTCAGTATGAACGCAAGCGCTGCACAACCGTCAATTGAAAGTGCTGTTACTGAATATGTTGTAAACCAATCACAACAATTAGTTCAAGCAATGGCTATTGAGCTAAAGCAAACCATCGCTGATGAAATTAATAGTTTTTCAGTCGCTGAATCATTACTTTGGGGAAGTGAAGAGTTAACTCAAGTTGCCAATGAGCCAAGTAATAAACAAGAAAGCAAAATTAAAAATACAGAAACTAAAATATCAACTAAAAAATCAGCAGAGTAGGAGTATACAACATGGGTTTATTTTCACGTTTTACCGATATCGTTAATGCAAATATCAATAGTATGTTAGACAAAGCAGAGCACCCAGAAAAAATGATTCGTTTAATCATTCAAGAAATGGAAGAAACGTTAGTTGAAGTCAGATCAACAGCAGCAAAAAATATTGCTGAAAAGAAATCCTTAGTGCGAGAAATTAGAAACCTAGAAGCAAGTATTGAAAATTGGCACAACAAGGCTGAATTAGCAATCTCTAAAGGTCGTGAAGACCTAGCAAAGTCAGCATTAACGGAGAAACATAAGGCTAAAGAACAAGTAGATTATGTGCGAGAACAGTTAACGCAGCTTGATGAATATTTAAATGGTGTTCAAGAAGATGCTCAACGTTTACAAGAAAAATTATCAGAAGCTAAACGTCGTCAAGAGACACTTATTCTTCGCCAGCAATCTGCTCAAGTGCGTTTAAAAGTGCGTGAGAAAGCTGCTGTTCACAATATCGAAGATGCTATTGGTAAGTTTGAGCGTTATCAGCAAAAAATCGATAAAGTGGAAGCGCAGATTGAGGCCTATGATATGACGCAAAACTCAGATTTAGACAGCCAATTTAGGGCGCTAGAAACCAATGAGAATATTGAACAAGAGCTTGAACTATTAAAGAAAAAAGTAGTAAACGCTTAAGTTTGAGCATTGATGTATAAATGCTGTAGTGCTGCATGCCTACAGCATGAATATTGGTGAGTTAGGTTGCAAGTTAGATAACAGATTAAACAACATAGTTAGGAGTTGGTCATGAGATATGAACGCAGCTATTCAGTAGAAAAAACGTTAGCAAAAGATAACCGTTATAAAAAATTATCAGGTGTATGTGCCGGTATTGCAAAATATTATGGTTTACCCCGTTTAGGTGTTCGTATTGCGACCATTATTGCATTGATTACTTTTCCAGTAGCCGTTGGAGTTGCTTATATCGTCGCTGCGGTATTAATGCCAAGTAGCAAGTAGCAAGTAGCAATCACATCGTTTGATAAACACGGACGTTTTGGAGGAAGTATGTCATTTTTTAAGTCTCTAGTTTTAGCCATCTTTGCAACATTATTTTTAACTTATGTTTTAGGTATTAGTCTTATTGAAATGCTCAATATAGATGTTTATGTTGATGATGAACTAATGGAACCATTAAAAGCAATAGGAGTGTCAGCCTTGGTAACTGTATTTTTAGTTTTAGCTGCGTTAGCTATCGTTTTGAGTGTCTTTGGCTCGATGATATTTATAACATTATTGATTTTTGGCGGTATTGCTATGGTAATGGTGGGGATATTTTGGCCAATTCTTCTTATTGCTGCAGTGATTTGGTTATTAACGAGTAACAGCAATAAAAATTGCCATGCTTAAGATTATCTACTAGTAACTCGGAGGGAGATGCCCCTCCATAATTGGTATATCGGCTGTTATTTAAAAAATTGAGATAATATTGTTTTGCATTCATCACTATTGACTAGCCGAGAAAAATCATTTACTTCATTAACGATGACCTGCTGTAAAATTGCCTTATCGGCTTGGCGTAGTAATTTTTTACTAGTAAGTACCGCATCATGAGGCAAACGAGCGATGGTTAATGCTGTTTTTTCAGCTAGTGCTAATAATTCATCACTTGCACAAACTTGGTTAACAATACCATATTGGCTGGCTTGTTTTGCGTTGAAAGATTGACCAAGTACCATTAACTCAAAGGCTTTTCGATGGCCCACTAATTGAGTTATTAGTAAACTGGAGCCTGCTTCTGGACAAAGGCCTAGTTGAGTAAAGGGTAATTTAAACTTACTATTATCAGCAGCGATAACCATGTCACAATGTAAGAGTAGAGTTGTACCAATACCAACAGCAGGGCCTGCAACAGCGGCTACTAAAGGCTTGTTAAAGTGAACTAAAGTATTAATTAAGGTAACGGCTATCAACTCATCGTCAGTTGAACTTTCAATGAAGTCTTGTAAATCGTTGCCGGCACAGAAGCAGCTTTCATCACCTTGAATTAATACGCAATGAATGCTGTCGGTTTCATTGGCATAATTTAAGTGCTGACATAATTGACGATACATTGAATTGTTTAATGCATTTTTCTTGGAAAAGCGATTCAAAGTGATAGTAAAAACACCTTGATTTTCTTTAGTAATAATTAAGTTATCCATTTTGTTCTAGCTTAGTTACAATAGCGATAACTCACCATAGTGCTTCTAAAAAAGGATGTATAGTAAGAGATGAAAAAAATTAATAAAACCACATCTATGCTAAGTAAAATAATTACTAGCTGTGTGTTGATATCGGTCATGTTTACAATTCAGGCTCAAAACTTAACAGCAACGGAAGGTTATATTCGAGAGTCTATTCCGGGTACAACAGTTTCATCTGCCTATATGACTTTAACAAATACTAGTGAAAAATCAGTGACATTAGTGGGGGCGAGCAGCAAAATTTCTGCTAGAATTGAGATTCATGAACATAGTATGTCAAATGGCATGATGAGCATGCGACAAGTAGAGTCTATCGTTATTGGTAGTAAGGAAACGGCGATATTACAACCATCGGGTTTGCACTTGATGATTTTCGATATTAAAGAGCCTTTGAAACACGGTGATTTAATCACTCTCACTTTGCACTTTTCTTCGCAGCCAAATGTAGAAATACAATTACCTGTGCAAAGTATTAAACGAAAACAACATCATCATTAGGAGTTTAAGATGAAAATTAATTTTTCAGTGAAAACAATAGGGTATACTTTTGCTACGGCTGTATTTTTACTCTATGGTTTGGGAATATATTGGAGCTTTGAACCACAAGAGTTAGATATACGAGCTGAAGTTACCAAGGACGCTAAAGCTGAAAATGTCGCCCCTGTTGTTGGTTATACAACAACGACTGCTTTAATTAGAGTATCCGAAATGTTATTAAACAAACCTGGTGGTTATTTATCAAACGATGCACTGCCACCATCAGTTTTTTTAGATAACATTCCTGCTTGGGAGTTTGGTGTTTTAGAAATGGTACGTGATCTAAGTCTTATTATGCGTAAAGATTTTAGCCGTTCTCAATCGCAATCTTTAGAAGACCAATACCTTAAAAAAGCACAACCCTTGTTTAATTATGATCACAAAAGCTGGGCAATGCCTAGTACAGAAGGTGAATACTCTGATGCGATTGAGTTGCTATACGCCTATCGTACAGCTTTGAGTGATCCACAAAATCCCTCACAATTTTATGCCAGAACTGACAATTTACGTGACTGGATAAGTGAAGTCACCAAACGTTTAGGTAGTTATTCTCAACGATTAAGTGCCAGTGTTGGCCGCGAACAAATTAATAACGATTTAGCTGGCGATAGTGCGGCACAACAATCGAATTACAGCAGTTCAATTATTCGTCTGAAAACTAGCTGGTGGAAAGTAGATGATGAGTTTTTTGAAGCGCGTGGTGCCTGTTGGGCGTTGTTAAATTTTTTAAAAGCAATTGAAATTGATTTCAATGATGTCTTAGTGAAAAAGAATGCAAAGGTGAGTGTGCAACAAATAATTCGTGAACTTGAAGCTAGTCAACAATCTATTTGGAGCCCAATGATTTTAAATGGTAGTGGCTTTGGCTTAGTGGCTAATCATTCGCTAGTTATGGCAAATTACATATCACGCGCAAATGCTGCTTTAATCGATTTAAATGATTTACTTAGTCAAGGATAAAAAATGAAAAAATTACTACTTGCGGCCAGCGTCGCAACCTTGTTATCAACTAATGTTCAGGCAGATACACTTTTAGGATTGTATCTTGGTGGGCAAGTTTGGGATGCTGCGGCAACGGGAAGTTTTGGCGAAGACGATGGTCAAGGCAATGTGGTTTTACAAGATTTCAATCTAAAAGATCAACAACAAACCAGTTTTTATGCCGCTTTTGAGCACCCCATCCCATTAATTCCGAATATTAAAATTTCGTCAACGACATTAGATACTGACGGTATTACTATTATTGATGCTGAATTCTCATTTGGTGGTGAGGTTTATCCTGTAGGTGCAGAGGTTGAAACTATTTTCAACCTAGGTTATATCGATTACACCTTATATTATGAAATTCTTGATAATGATTTAATGACACTGGACGTCGGAATCACTGCTCGTGATTTCGATGGCGACATAACGGTAACCGACGAACTTGGTTTATTATCTATTTCAGAAGAAACCATTGCGGTAGTCGTCCCTATGGTATATGTCTCTGCAATTATTGGTTTACCTTTTACCGGATTCAATATTTTTGCTGAAGGTAATATTGTTTCTTATGATGGTAGTAGTATTTATGATTACCAAGTAGGCGTTAGTTATGCTGTTTTAGATAACTTAGCAATAGATTTAGATATTACTCTCGGATATCGCTCTGTGAAACTTGACCTAGAAGACCTTGATGACTTATACGCAGATATGTCTTTTGATGGCGCTTATTTAGGTGCGGTAGTCCACTTCTAAAAAAACGTGTTGATAACGTTATCTGAAAACCTTGATAGTTCAAAGCTAACAAGGTTTTTTTATATCAGGATGATGGTATTAAGCGGTTTGGTGACTGAAAGGATTCAGGAAGTAGAGTAACGCAGGAGCAGTTACCGAGATGAAAAAGAGCTGTTATGCCTTAATGGCTTGTTGATATCGTTTTCGTAAAATTTCTACACGTTCAACATAAACACGAGTTTCTGCATAAGGTGGAATACCGCCAAATTTTTTCACTGCACCTTCACCTGCGTTGTAAGCAGCTGATGCCATTCTCAAATTACCATGATATTTTTTAAGTAAACGGGCTAAATGCTTTACCCCACCTTTTATATTATCTTCAGCAGCGAAAGGGTTATTAACACCTAACCATTGAGCAGTGGCTGGCATAAGTTGCATTAAACCTTGTGCACCCTGCTTCGAAATGGCTTGTGGGTTAAAATGGGATTCAGCGTGAATAACAGCACGAACAAAAGAAGGGTCAATATTATGATTGGCTGCGGCAGTATTAATAACCGCACTAAAGTGAGTTAGATACAGCCTAGCGTTATGCCAGTCGATATGTGACTTTACTTGGCAAGCATAACAGCCAACCTTAACCACTTCAAAGGGAATGCCAACAGGCTCCATATCTGAAAAAGAGGGAATGCCCCCTTTTGAATGGTATTTATAAATAGGAGCCTTGTTATCTGCATGAGCAGATAAACTCACCATCGCAGCAATTAATAAAGAGGCGGCAGTAACTTTTAACAGCATTTTAGCATTTTAGTCTTTTATTTAGCGAATAAACCTAACAATAAAATAACCTTATATTGACCCGTTGTCTAAATTTGTTTTATAAATCACTGCTTATTCCTTTTTGGAATAAAAAATCGTTTTCTATTCTTTTTAAATTGTACGATGTTTGTCTATCCTTGCACTATAAATTTTAATAGGTGAAATGACAGCCATGTTGCCAGAACAACAAAATATTAATACAAATAATACTCAAGCAGTATTAGATGCTAATCAATTAGCTTCTTTACAACAAAGCATTGGTAGTTATTCACCTCTGCAACTTGCATGGGCAAGTGGTTACTTGGCAGCTAAAAGTGAAAATTCACCAGTAGCACAACTTGCTAGTAACAGTGTTATTCAGTCTCAGGTCGCACCAACATTAACTATCCTATTTGCCTCGCAAACGGGTAATGCTAAAGGTGTTGCTAAGCAGATTAGTGAAAGTGCGAGTGCTGTTGGCATTAAAGTTAACTTAAAAAACATTGCAGATTTTAAAGTGAAATCATTAAAATCTGAAAGTCATCTTGTCATCGTTGCCAGTACTAATGGCGAAGGCGAGCCACCGGATGATGCTTTAGCATTTCATGAATTTTTACAATCCAAAAAAGCGCCAAAACTACCTAATTTATCCTATAGCGTTTTAGCGTTAGGTGATAGTAGTTATGAGTTTTTTTGCCAAACGGGTAAAGAGTTTGATGAACGCTTAAAAGAGCTTGGCGCTACACAGGTAGCAGTTCGTACAGATTGTGATGTTGATTATGATGAAGATGCTAATACTTGGACAACTCATATCGTTGAAGCATTAAAAGATGAATTAACTCAAGTTGTTGAACCGCTCGGTAATGTAGTGAATTTATCGGTTGCGGATTCGACTAAAAGCCAATATGACAAAAAAAATCCTTATACGGCGGAATTATTAGTTAGCCAAAGAATTACTGGTCGTGATTCAGCAAAAAATGTTGCCCATGTAGAAATTGACTTAGCTGATTCTGGTTTAAGTTACCAACCTGGTGATGCGTTAGGTGTGTGGTTTGAAAATAATCCTCAATTGGTTGATGAGTTGTTAGTTGCATTATCACTGACTGCTGATGAACAAGTTAATTTGAAGGTTTCAGGTAATGAAACAGCTTTTGCACTTAGAGAAGCATTAACCTCACAGTTGGAGATTACTCAAACATCTCCTTCGTTTGTTGAGTTTTGGGCGAATCTATCTGGTGATGTGGCGTTAATTAATATTGCTGCTGATAAAAACGCTACCCGTGAATTTGCTGGCAATCACCAAGTTATCGATATTGTGAAAGAGTATTCAGCTAGTGTGTCAGCGCAAAATTTTGTTGATGCCTTGCGAAAAATTACGCCTCGTTTGTACTCAATAGCCTCAAGTCAGACAGAAGTTGAAGAAGAAGTGCATTTAACTGTTGGTTTAGTTAGTTATCAACAAGGCGATAACTTACGTTTAGGTGGGGCTTCAAGCTACCTTACTCAACAGTTGGTTGAGGGTGGCGAAGTAAAAGTGTTTATTGAACATAATGATAATTTTAGATTGCCTGAAAGTGGTGATACCCCAGTTATTATGATTGGTCCAGGTACCGGTGTCGCTCCATTTAGAGCCTTCATGCAAGAGCGTGAATCTGCAGAAGCTACGGGTGATAATTGGATGTTTTTTGGCGACCAAACCTTCACACAAGACTTTTTGTACCAAGTTGAATGGCAAAATTATTTAAAGTCTGGCTTGTTATCTCGTATGGACGTTGCATTTTCTCGTGACCAAGCTGAAAAAATTTATGTTCAAGACCGTATAAAAGAGCAAGCAGCTGAAGTATTCGCCTGGCTTGAACGTGGTGCCCACCTTTATATTTGTGGTGATGCAAACCGCATGGCGAAAGATGTTCATCTTGCGTTGGTAGACATTATCGCTGAACAAGGCCAATTAACGGCAGAACAAGCAGAGCAATATCTAAAAGACTTACGTACAAGTAAACGTTACCAGAAGGATGTGTATTAATGAGCACTTCAACGATTGAAAAAACTAATAAAGTAGAACTTATCGTAAGCGGTAAGCTTGCTGATAACGAGCGTATGAAAGTAGAAAGTAACTTTTTACGTGGCACTATCGCAGAAGATCTTGATGATCGTATGACGGGCGGCTTTACTCCTGATAACTCTCAGTTAATTCGTGTTCATGGTATGTATCAGCAGGATGACCGTGATATTCGTGCTGAGCGTCAAAAGCAAAAATTAGAGCCTTTACATAACGTAATGTTACGTGCTCGTATGCCAGGTGGTATTATCACGCCAACACAATGGTTAGCCATTGATAAGTTTGCCCAAGACAATACTTCGTATGGCAGTATTCGTTTAACTACCAGACAAACCTTTCAATTTCACGGGGTATTAAAACCTAATATTAAATTGATGCACCAAACGTTAAATGCAATTGGTATTGATTCAATTGCAACCGCAGGTGATGTGAACCGTAACGTGCTCTGTACTTCAAACCCTATTGAGTCGGCGCTGCATCAAGAAGCTTATTTATGGGCAACTAAAATCAGTGAGCATTTATTACCAAAATCACGTGCTTATGCCGAAATTTGGTTAGATGAAGAGAAAGTTGAAACAACAGAGGTTGAGCCTATTTTAGGTGAATCATACCTACCTCGTAAGTTTAAAACAACGGTTGTTATTCCACCAAAGAATGATATCGACGTTCATGCTAACGACTTAAATTTTGTTGCTATTAGTGATAATGGTAAGTTAATTGGTTTTAACGTACTTGTTGGTGGTGGTCTAGCAATGACCCATGGCGATAAGACAACTTATCCTCGACGTGCAGATGATTTTGGTTATATTCCACTTGATAAAACCTTAGAAATTGCTGAAGCGGTTGTTACCACTCAAAGAGATTGGGGTAACCGAGTTAATCGTAAAAACGCTAAAACTAAATACACATTAGACCGTGTTGGTATTGACGTTTTCAAAGCTGAAGTAGAAAAACGTGCGGGTATTAAATTTGAAGAAAGTCGCAGTTATGAGTTTACTAGTCGTGGCGATAGTATTGGTTGGGTAAAAGGGGTTGATGATAAACATCACTTGACCTTATTTATCGAAAATGGTCGATTATTAGATTATCCGAATAAACCATTAAAAACCGGTGTAGCAGAAATAGCCAAAGTGCATAGCGGTGATTTTCGGATGACGGCAAACCAGAATTTAATTATTGCTGGTGTTAGTGAACAAGATAAAGCAAATATTGAGAAAATCGCCCGTGACCATGGTTTGATTGATGATGGAGTCTCAACTCAACGTCAAGACTCGATGGCATGTGTAGCTTTTCCTACTTGTCCTTTAGCTATGGCGGAAGCTGAGCGTTATTTACCAAGTTTAGTGACCAGTGTTGAAGGCATCCTAACTAAGCATGACCTTGCTGATGAGTCAATTATTCTTAGAGTGACGGGTTGTCCAAATGGTTGTGGCAGGGCTTTGTTGGCTGAAATTGGTTTGATTGGTAAAGGACCCGGTAAATACAATATGTATTTAGGTGGTAATAAAGCTGGCACACGCATTCCTAAAATTTATCAAGAAAATTTATCAGAAGATGCCTTAATGGCTGAAATTGATAACTTAGTGTCTCGTTGGTCTGTAGAGCGGAATAACAACGAAGCCTTTGGTGATTTTGTTATTCGCGCAAGCATTGTTGCAGAAGTTATCGTCAGTGTAAGGGATTTCCATGACTAATATTCAATTACCCACTTCAAAAGTTAAAAATTCGGTGTCAACTGGCTATCAAGCACCGATAAATAATCGTTTTCCTGCTTCGTTACCTGAGCCTTGGTTAAAGCAGTGGAATGAATTATTAGAGCAACAAAATGCAGTTGGCCGTATAGAGTGGGCAATGGAAAACCTGCCTAGTCATTTTGTTCTATCATCAAGTTTTGGTATTCAATCAGCGGTTATGCTTCATATGATGACGCAAATTGATGCCAACATACCGGTACTTATTACAGATACCGGGCATTTGTTTCCAGAAACCTATCAATTCATTGAGCAGTTAACGGATAAACTAAAGCTTAATCTACATGTTTATAGTGCAAAAGAAAGTGCTGCATGGCAGCAAGCTAAGTACGGTGAACAGTGGGCGAAAGGTGAAGCTTCATTAAAGCAGTATAATCGCTTAAATAAGGTTGAACCACTAGAGCGTGGCTTAAATGAATTAAGTGCTAATACGTGGTTTTCAGGTGTTCGTAGGCAACAGTCTAGTCATAGAGAAGGTTTATCGGTTGTTGGTATTTTACGTGGACGCTTTAAAGTACACCCGATTATTGATTGGAGCAATAAAGATGTTCATCAGTATTTAACTAAACATAGTTTGCCGTATCACCCTTTATGGGATGAAGGTTATGTATCAGTTGGCGATGTGCACAGCACTAAGCCACTAACACTGGGCATGGACGAAAGCGATACTCGTTTTTCTGGTATGCAACGTGAGTGTGGCTTGCATACAGATGGTGATGGTATATAGTTTCAAAATTTATATAATCAAGCTGGCCAAAGTTTAATCTGCAGTCGATTGATTATATAAATTAAGTTATTGAAAAGTGATGGCTCAGTTGCTGCCTTAAAAATGTATTAAAGGTAGCATCAGGTTTATCATTGATGAGTTGAGATAACTCAACACCTATTGGCGTAAACTTATAAAAGCGAAGAATACAATTATTTTTATTGGCTGCCATAACAAAACTTTGGCCATTGTAAGTGAAGTTTAATAACTCACTTTTACTCAATATATTGGTTTCGCTTTCTTGAATAAAAATCAAATGATTTTCCGCTAAACTCAATAGATCTGAATAATTTAAACCAAACTGACTTAAATTTATATTTTTCTGTCGAGCTTTATCAAACATATTTAACAAACCAGGTTTTAGATAACACCCTGACAATAAACGAATGTTTGTTCTACTTTGATCCTTAACAGCAAGTGAACATGCTTTTCCTAATAATTTAGCATCCCCCATACTCATATTACGAAAAACTTGCAAAGCTTTTAAAGAATAAGTTCCCGGTTGATATATTTCTCCCGCTAAAATTTTTGCCCATAAGTCTTGCATCGTATTATTACTGACATTCTCTGCTAAAGTAATATAGCTATTAAACCAGTCTTGATCCGTACGGTTTACAACGTCGCTTTGTGAGCAATAAGCTAACGTCTTTTGAATAATCACTTCCATATTCTGTTGCTTGCGTAAGTGAGCTAAACGTTCACGTTTTCTAGCTCTGTCTTCAATGGGCATTTGTTTATCATTAGCGCGTAATGCACCATCAAGAGCAAATTGCTTGGCAAGGTGTAATAACTGCAGTTGTGTTGAAGAGCCTTTATTATTCTTCGATTGATTTTTATCAATATCACTATCATTTGAAGAAACTAAATTAGTGGTATTATTACTTTGAGATATAATTACCTCGGTATTTTCTTCTGATCTAGTCATTTGTAGCTAACGCCATGTTTTATTTCGTAAAGTTCAATGATAAATTAATCATTCTAACTTGATTTGTATAAATTACAACCAGTCATGCCTACATAATTAAATAAAAAAACGAAAGAATGTATTTTTATTGCATAGTTTTGTTGAATAATCTCAATCTGACTTTTATTATGTAATAGTATATGTTTATATTAAGTGTATTAAATATTAGTCAACTCTTCCAACAAATAGACTTAACTAGTTGAGATTAGCTAGTTAGTTGAGGGCAGTATGCAGGCTTCAGAAAATACTAATGATGACTTTTTGTTTATCGATGACAGTGATGAAGAAGAAATTTTCGATGAGGGCAACGGTGAAACGTGGAAAGTCCTTATCGTCGATGATGATCCTGAAATACATTCAGTAACTCAGTTAGCACTTTCTGATTTAATTGTTCTTGATCGCCGTTTAGAATATCTTCATGCCTATTCAGGACAAGATGCCTGTCAGCTTATTGAAGATAATACTGATATCGTGCTTGTTCTACTTGATGTGGTAATGGAAACCGATGATGCTGGCTTAAATGTTGTCAAACATATTAGAGAAACACTCGGCCGACAAGATATTCGAATTGTTTTAAGAACGGGACAACCCGGTTACGCACCTGAAGAAAGTGTCATCAAAGATTATGACATTAACGATTATAAAACCAAAACTGAATTAACCCGTCGAAAATTAGTTACCACCGTTTATGCGGCAATTCGCTCTTATCAACAAATTTATAGTGTTAATCAAAACAGGCAAGGTTTAGAAAATATAATCTCTTCAGCCGCAGAGCTATTAGAACTCCGCTCAGTACAAGATTATGCTCAAGGTGTTTTAAAAGAATTTACCCAACTCTTTGGTGATGGTCAGGAAGTTTCTGGCATTTTTTGTGCAAGGGGGCATGGAATCATTGACTCCGTTGATGACTTAAGTTTTTATATAATTGGTCAGGTTGGGCTCTCCTCTGTCTTGGTCAATCAAAAGCTAGATAAGTTGGCTAACCAACAAGCAAATCAACAAATTTCAATCTGCTTTCAAGACAAAAAAAATTATTTTTCTGCTAATTCTATTTCATTGTACTTAACGAGCGGCGGCTATCGTGCAGCACTTTACTTTGAAGTTAATTCAGAATTGTCAGATATTAATAAACAATTAATTGAAGTTTTTCTCACTAATATCGCCATTGGTTATGAAAATGTTCATTTATTCCAAAAATTAAGTAATGCGGCCTATAAAGATTGGCTTACAGAGCTACCGAATCGACTAGAGTTTGTTAATATTCTGAATGATTTTTCTCAAAGTGGCAGTGACGATACAGTTGCTGCATTAATTGATCTTAACCACTTTAGCGATATAAATGACGGCTTAGGGCAAGAAGTCGGTAACCAATTATTAGTTTCAGTAGCAAAACGTTTGGGGCAATTAAGTGATGAATGCCAACTAGCAAGAGTTGGTGCTGATGTTTTTGGCATTATTGGTCCGAGTGAATGTATCAATCCTAATAAAATTCTGTCTTTATTTAACTTACCTTTAGATGCTGGAGAGCAAAAGTTACCAACGAATGTTTGCATTGGTTTTTGTACTAAAGAGCATGCCGGTAGTGGTGGTGTTAAAGTTTTGAATCAAATTAATATAGCCCTTAATTTGGCTAAAAAGGCCTTAGAC
The DNA here is from genome assembly GCA_022969175.1 of Colwellia sp. Taxonomy (GTDB): domain Bacteria; phylum Pseudomonadota; class Gammaproteobacteria; order Enterobacterales; family Alteromonadaceae; genus JALJPB01. Next base: position 116,005 of record JALJPB010000010.1, read on the forward strand.
GAACACTTTATTTATTATCGTCAAGAGATGGAAGACGAAACATTATGGCGGTTAGGAATGATCCGCCAGTTAAGAACAGACTTTTCTGAAAATCGTCTTGAGCTTTGGTATCAACCGCAGTTGAGCTTAGCTACTGGTAAAGTCATTGGCGCTGAAGCCTTATTGCGTTGGCGTACTGCCGATGGTAAGTTTATTTCACCCGCAGTATTTATCCCTTTAGCTGAGTATTCAGGGTTAATTATTGAAATCGGCGATTGGGTTATTAACCAAGCTTGCGTACAAATTAATACCTTAGAAGCTCATGGTTTTGGTCATGTTGGTATTTCTGTTAATGTTTCTATTCCACAGTTTAGACGCAGCAACTTTGTTGAAAGCATAATTCAAGCAACACAGGTACATCAAGTTGAACCGAGTAAACTTGAGTTAGAAATCACTGAAAATATTTTAATGGATGATCCTCAAGTGGTGATTGATTCTTTAGTGAAATTGAAAAGCCAAGGAATTAGTATTGCTCTTGATGATTTTGGTACGGGGTACTCTTCATTAAGTTATTTACAAAAACTACCACTGGATCGTTTAAAAGTTGATCGTTCATTTGTTACTGATATTAACAAAGAAGGTAAGTCTTTAATTGCCCAAACTATTATTAACCTTGGCAAACAAATGAATTTAAAAGTTATCGCTGAGGGTATTGAAGAGATTGAACAACAAGAGCGTTTAATTGAGTTGGGTTGTGACGAAGTACAAGGTTTCTATTACTCTAAACCAATACCTGCAGATGAATTTCTAATTTTTTTAGAGAATAATAAATAAAGCTATTTTCAACGTCTTTTACGGGTATACGCTCCTCTGAAAACTTATTCGGAGATCATATTAAATCAATTACTTTCTTGATATCTTAGTTCATTATCAAAGCTGGTTTTTTAGGGATGAGCATTGATAATCCTAACGAACACCCTGCAAAAACTGCCCCTATATAAAATACCCACGATGAGTTAACAATCCAAAGCATGCCAAGTAGTGCTGAAATAACTACGGCAGCGATATGATTAATCGAAAAACTCACCCCTGCGCTTGATGTAATATCTTCTGGTAGAGCAATTTTTTAAAGTAGGTTTTTATCACGAAAGCTCAAGAAAAAAAATAAGTGATCGATGATATAAAGTGCAGCGGCAATGCTAAAATTCTCAACTAGCCTATATGATATAAAGATAATATAAAGACCCATGTATTCAAATTTTAGTGCATTACTTTCGTCAAGTTAACCGATGCTTTTCCAAATTTTCGCCACGAATAATCAATTTAAAACATAATTAATTAACAATAGGGCACTGAGCTGATCGACGCTGTAACCAAATACTGCTAAATGCCAAAAAAGAGGCCACTGAGTTAACTGACAGCATGTTTTCCTTGTTATCCATTGTAGGGTCAGTGATTGGCTGAGCGTTCCAAAATTGTGCAAGCCTATCGACATGATAACTGTGGTGATATACAAACCGACAACTTGTGAAAAAAAAAGTTAACGCAACACCTATAGTGGTTTATGCCAGTGATATAAATGTTAGTCGTTGTTCTTTAATTAAAATGAGTACATAAGTATCAGTGAAAGCTAATAAACCTGGTACTTCTCTTAAGCTTTGTAAAACACCAATTATTATGGCTGTGAAAAATGCCTTTTCAATGACAAAATTATTTAGTAATACCATCCAAACTGAGAAAGACTAACGGCATAATAAATGTCATGGCCAATAGCAAGTTCTCGGAGTGTTTAGTCATTCAGGAAGTTTCATGGCTTTTAAGTGCTCTAATTCATATCAACTAGAGGGTAATACTAGAACAAGAGTTTACGTGATAGGTGAGTGAATATAAAACTAAACTATTCTTATTTAAAATAAGAGATTAGCTGAGTTCATACGGCCGATTAAAACGAGCGTTTAAATAAATTTGCTATTCATTTCCTTTCAAGGCACACTCAGTCAGCTATTATTAGATAGCTGTAATATTATTAAAAATAAAACTGCTTATTTAATGCAGTTTTTTCTACAGAAAAATAAATCATCAATACATCAACACCACTTTTAGGTGAAGGAGACAAAGCATGATATATCAAGGCAAAAGCCTTTCAGCTCAATTACTCGAAGACGGCATAGTAGAACTTAAGTTTGATGCTCAGGGATCGGTAAATAAATTTGACCAAGCAACTTTTGAAGAATACATCGCAGTGGTTGCTGCAATAAATAACTGTAGTGATGCGAAAGGGGTCATGGTGACCTCAGGCAAATCAACGTATATCGTTGGTGCTGACATTACGGAGTTTTTAGACTCATTTAAAGAACCAGAAGAAGCACTTGTTTCTTGGGTTAAACAATCTTCAGATGTTTTTGACTCCTTTGAAGATATTCAATTACCGACTATTGCTGCTATTAATGGTGTTGCTTTAGGTGGCGGTTGTGAAATGACTTTAGTATGCGATTACCGCATTGCCGATACTTCAGTGAGCATTGGGTTACCTGAAGTTAAATTAGGTTTAATGCCTGGTTTTGGTGGTACGGTTCGTCTTCCACGTATTATCGGTGCAGATAATGCTGTTGAGTGGATGTCTACAGGTAAAGCACACCGAGCTGATGCGGCACTAGCGGTTGGCTTACTTGATGCCGTTGTCGCACCTGAAAAATTAAAATCTTCTGCTATTAACATGCTCAAACAAGCCATCGCTGGCAAGTTAGACTGGCGCGCAAAACGTCAACCAAAATTAGAAGCGTTAAAGCTTAGTCCTGTTGAAAGTATTATGACTTTCAGTACTTGTAAAGGCATGATTGCCGCTAAGGCGGGTAAACATTATCCTGCGCCTATGGTAATGGTAAAAACACTAGAAGCAGCATCAACATTAGGTCGTGCTGGCGCTATGGCTCTAGAGAATGCAGGTTTTGCTAAATTAGCCAAAACTGATGCAGCTACTGCTCAAATTGGTTTATTTATGGCTGACCAAATAGTTAAGGGGAAAGCTAAAAAAGCAACCAAACTAGCAACTAAAGCAATAAACAAAGCCGCTGTATTAGGTGCTGGTATTATGGGGGGTGGTATTGCTTATCAATCTGCTTATAAAGGCACACCGATCATTATGAAAGACATTAATGATCAAGCGCTCGAGTTAGGATTAAGCACAGCAGCGGGCATATTAACTAAACAAGTTGATCGTGGCCGCATGAACGCTAAGAAAATGGCAGTAGTATTAAATAACATTACTCCATCACTTAGCTATGACAGCGTAAAAGATGTTGATATTGTCGTTGAAGCCGTTGTTGAAAATCCTAAAGTTAAAGGTATGGTATTAGCTGAAGTTGAAAGTGTACTTAGTGACGATGCGATCTTAACGTCAAACACCTCTACTATTTCAATTGACTTATTAGCGCAAAGTGTAAAACGTCCAGAAAACTTTTGTGGTATGCACTTTTTCAATCCAGTCAATAGAATGCCATTGGTTGAAGTTATTCGTGGTGAGAAAACAAGTGATGCAACTAT
>JALJPB010000100.1 GCA_022969175.1 Colwellia sp.
AGCGGCATTTTTGCTTTATGCATACACCACAACTCCCGGGCAATCGTCTGTAACGAAAGAGATTCTTAGCTGGGAGACCGATTTTGAAGCAGCTAAAAAAATTAAAAAAATATCTCCTAACTCTTTATGTCCGTTAATATTTATTACCAGTTTAGACAGTGATCAAGCCTTTATTGACAGTATAGATGCTGGCGGTGATGGTATTTTGGTTAGACCATTCTCACCACAGGTTTTTAAAGCCAAAATAAAATCCATTCAACGCATTAGCGATCTTTATAGCCAAATTAAAAAACTTCAACAAGAACAGCAAAAAGATGCTGAACTAGCCGAAGAGTTAATGTCCGGTGTTATTGAGTCAAGAAACTATGGGTTAGATAAAATATCAATTGTAAAAAAAGCGGCTGCACTATTTAGTGGTGATATTCAACTTACAGTGCTTTGCCCTAACGGTGACATTAACATTTTATTAGGGGATTTTACCGGCCATGGTTTGCGCTCAAGTATTGGTGCAATACCCCTTAGTGAAACATTTAGAGCCATGACAAAAAAGGGCTTCTCACTGATTGATATTATCAATCAAATTAATTCTCAATTATATGACTTATTACCGATAGATTTATTTCTATGTGCAACATTTGTAACCCTTTCAGGCCACGAAAAATCCGCTTATCTTTTTAATGCAGGATTACCGGATGCTTATATTTTTGATGAACAAGGAAAAATTGAACATCAATTTGCCTCTAGTCACCCTCCATTAGGTGTATTACCACATTTATTGCCGAATTCACGTTTAACCATAGTTCCTATTGAGCCAAAAGAACGAATAGTGCTAATTAGTGATGGAATAATCGAAGCCGGCAATGATAGTGGTGAATTGTATGGTATTAAGAGATTTGAAGAAGCAGCCAAAGAGGGCATAGTTGCCAAAGATTTAGCAAGTATCTTAATGGCAGATATCGATAAATTTTGTGCAGGAAAAGCTCAAGAAGATGACATCTCTTTGATTGACATTCCTTGTGGTGGCTGGCAAAGACAAATTAATGTTACAGCTAAAGCAGACACAGTAAGCCACAGCAGCTTAGAAGCTGCTTATCAAACGACATCACCTGATTGGCAATGGAACCTTAAACTAGTGGGGAAATCACTCGCTGCGGTTAATCCTGTTCCTATGATTATGAATCAAATTAATGATATAGAAGGGTCGGGAGAGCATTGGCAGAGCTTATATACCATTTTAACTGAATTATTTGTTAATGCCTTAGACCATGGGGTTTTAAAATTAAGCTCAACCCTTAAACAATCAGCAGAAGGTTTCACCCAATACTTTAATGAAAGAGAAAAACGTCTTCAAAACCTTGATTATGGATTTATTGACATCAGCTTGAATTATTTTTCATTAGCTGAGGGTGGAAAAGTAGTGATTACTCTTAAAGATAGTGGTGATGGTTTTGATAGTTTAAAACTGTTTAAAAATAACACTGCACTAGAAGAACAAGACATTGGACAAATGTTGAGTGGACGCGGGATTGAATTGGTAAACCAACTTTCTGATACTTTAGAGTTTCAAGAGAATGGCACATTAGTTGAAGCGGTATATATATGGCAAAACAAGAAAAGTTAACAATTTTGGTTGTTGATGATAGCGTTATGATGCGCAATGTTATTAGTCAAATGATTGAAAAATCAGGGCATAATGCCATTGTAGCTGAAAACCATATTCAAACAATGAAGTATTTAAGGACGCAAAGAGTTGACTTAATTTTAATGGATGTTGAAATGCCTGTCGTGGATGGTTTTGTCTTAACTCAGATGATCAGAAAAAAAATAGATCATTGGATCCCAATCATATTTTTAAGTAGTAATGACAGTGATGATTATTTAACTAAGGGCATTGACTCCGGTGGTGATGATTATTTAACCAAACCCGTTAAAGAAGTTATTTTAAATGCCAAAGTAAGGGCAATGACCAGAATTGCCCGAATGCAATCTGAACTTGATGACTTAAATCAGCAGTTAGCTATATTAACTAACATTGACCCTTTAACCCAAGTAATGAACCGTCGCGGCTTAGAAAATTTTATGACTAAGTCTTGGCAGATTAATTATCGCCAAAAATCAGAGATTTCTCTATTGATGTTAGATATTGATTTTTTCAAACCTTATAACGATAACTATGGTCATGTACAAGGTGATAAATGTTTACAAGAGTTTGCTCAGTTGTTAATGAAAAGCATTAACAGAGCAAGTGATGCCGTTGTTCGGTTTGGCGGAGAAGAGTTTATTATTATTTTGCCTTTTACCCCTATTAGTGGCGCAAGGTTTAAGGCACAAGAAATTATTGCTCTATTAAAGTCAACGGCAATAAAACATGATTTTTCTAGCGTTGCATCTTTTGTTACTGCAAGCATTGGTATTACTTCAACGAGTTTACATGCCAAAGATCATCTTGAATTAATTAAACAAGCAGACTCTGCTTTATATCTGGCTAAAGAGAAGGGCAGAAATCAAAGCATACTTTATCAAGCTGAGAAGCATTAAAGAAATAGACGTGAAAATATATAAATAAGGAAGTTCATACTATGTCAAAACCTTACGTATTAATTATCGACGATGATATCGATTACTTAGCCTTATTAGCAGAAGGGCTTGAGGATAACTTCAATGTTCGCTGTGCAAATAATTTATCTAAGGCAGAAGATTTATTAAAAGAAAATATCGAGTTTGATATCGCTCTTGTCGATGAGAACATTGGCGATGAAAAAGGCTCTGACTGGATAAAACAACAACATGATAATCCAAGTCAAACAACTAAATCTTTTGTACTTTATTCAGGCTTAGCAACGGAGGAAGCTATCTTAAAAGGTTTGGCGTGTGGTGCGGATGATTTTCTTGCTAAGCCAATCTCTTTATTGGCGTTAAATAACAAGTTAAAAAAATTAATTGTTTATCAAGAAAAAATTCATAATTTTGAAGATGAATTAAAATCTAAAGACAATGTTATTAATATTTCTATGGCACAAGCGTCAAAGTACGGCAGTTGTATGCAGCTTACCTCTAAACTTAATCAGTGTTTTAGTATTGAACAAATCCGCGATAATGTATTTTCCTATTTTTACTCGATGAAGTTGCATGGTTGTATTGCCTTTTATCCGCTTAACGAAAAACCTACCTTTTTTAGTGCCCAAAAAGGCTATTGTTCACCGGTTGAAATTGAAGTAATGGAGCTATTAAAAGTTAAATCTCGTTTATATCGTTTTGGGCCACGCACGATTTTTAACCATAGCTCTGTCTCAATTCTTATTCTAAATTTAGAAGATGGCACCATTGATACCGACATCTTTATTGACGCCCTAGCTTCTGTTATTGAGTGTATTGGTGCAAGAATGGAATTTATTGCTTATAAGAACTCTTTGGTGAATGTTCAAGTACAAATTCAACAGGCGGTGATTACGACAAAAAAAATGGTAGAAATTTCTAAAGTTCATCAACAGGAGGTGATGAATGATATCGTGCAAAACATAGGTACAAGTTTTCATGTCTTAGATATGACGATGGAACAAGAAGACTACCTGATGAATTTAGTTCATAACGCTTTAAAGAAAAACTCACAAGACGATGTTAACTTTTTGGAAATTACTAGTTTACTTGACGGCGCTTTGCACAGTGTAGACCAACTCAAAGCGCTGAATAACGAGCAAGCTATCATTGAAGATGCTATTGACGATGAGGATGAGCTATTTTGAGTATTTATACTGAATTATCAGTTCAACAAATTCCAGTACCGGCTTTAATCGTCGACCAAGAGGGAGTCATTGTTGACCTGAATGAAGCTGCAAAATATTTAACCGGCTACGGATATGAAGAAATACATGGCCAAACCGTTGAGCTATTAATTGGCGCAGATTTTAAAGCGGCACACATTAAGCACCGGAAAATATATCAAGCTTCATCAGGAGTGATGACCAGTATTAGAAAAGTTGATTTACAAACAAAGTATTCTCAAACCTTAGTTGTTAATATTCGAATTGCTGAGTTGGAAGAGCATTACTTAGTGATGTTATATGAAAATGATCAAATTATTGAAAACTTACATCAATCCACTTTACCCAAAACACACCAAATATTGAATGCCATTGATGAAGCTTTTTGGGAATGGGATATAGAAGAAGACGTTATACACTGCTCTGCAAGTATGATGTCACTGTTAGGTTACAAGGCGCAAGATTTTATTGGCCCGAAGAAGGTATTAGAACATCATTTAGATAAAGAAGTACTTGCTCAACTTTATTTACAAATAGAGGAGCATTTAAAAGGAGTAATCCCTAATGTTAAAATTACTTACCCTTTTAAAAATAAGCAAGGAAAAAATATTTGGTTAACAGTTGTTGGTAAAGTTATAGATTATAAAAACGATCGGGCTAGCCGCATGATAGGCACGGTCAAAGATGTAACTGACTCAAAACAATTGATTGAACAACTAAAAAAGAAAAACAACTTTTTAATGCTTGCTGAAAAATTAAATAATTCAGGTCATTGGAGATACGATCTCATTGATGGCTCGGTTTTTTGGTCGAGTGAGATGTATAGAATTTATGGTGTAGACCAAGAAAATTTTACTCCTCAATTAGAAAATATTATTAATTTCGATGGTGATGAGAACGAAAGACTTAAACTACGCAGCAATTTCGATAACACTATTGCTGAAATTAAAGGTTATTACAATAAGTGCACAATTACTCAACCTAACGGCCCTAAGCGTAAAATAGAAACTATTGGCGAAGTTGAAATCAATAATAAGGGTGAGGTTGTTGCATTATTTGGTATTTGCCGTGATATTACAAAATCTGAAGAGGTATTTGAAAAGTTAAAATTACTTGCCATGGTTAATTTAACCATAAAGGTACCCATTTTCTTTATTGATGATGATGATAATGTTGTTTATCAAGATTTATCACCACAAGCAGGTGGAAAAAATTCAGTTTTATTTAATTATATTAACTTTAGTATCACAGAATATTTAGACTTTAAAAAACAAGCTAAATTAAATGGCCAAATGAAGCAAATAAATATTAGCTTTGATAAATACAATACAGTTTTTGATTTGTCGGTAACCTATGAGTCAGACGAAGGAATATACATTTGGATAGTTGAAAATGTCACTGATAAATTTCGCCAAGAACAACAACAAATTATCAGTAACCGCTTGGCACTTTTGGGAAATACTTTTGGCAATGTATCCCACGATATTAATAATGTTTTAGGTGTCGCATTAGGGGCGATTGAAATGTTAGAAATGAAGTTTGCTAAAGGAGAAGATATTTCTAGTTATATTGACCGAGTAAAAAATGCTATTGATAAAGGCAAGAGTGTTACCGAGAGGTTATTAGCATTTACTCGAAAACCGACCATTAAAGTCGTTAGTTTTGACCCTCTTGAAGATATTAAAGACAACCAGCATTTATTTAAGCAGCTTTTATTAAGTACGATTAATCTAACATTTGATTTTGAAAATATACATTGCTTAATTAATTTTCCACAAGGAGAGTTTATTAACATCTTATTAAATTTAGTCTTAAATGCTCAAGATGCGATTCAAGAGAAGGGACTCAGTGGTCAAATTGTTATTTCAGCTAATTTAGGTGAAGAAAACAGGCTTGAAATTCATGTCAAAGATAGTGGTATTGGCATTAAAAAGGAAAATTTAACGAAAATATTTGACCCTTTTTATAGTAGCAAATCTGTTAATAAAGGTAACGGTATTGGTTTAGCGAATGTTTTTAATACTATGTATAAACATAACGGACATGTGCAAGTTGAAGGACATAGTGATCTGGGTGGTGCGAATTTTACCCTGGTATTTAAATGTAAGGTATTAAAAAGCCATTATCAGAAGCCTGAAACCCAAGCTGCTTCATTGAATATGTTAAACAAACGTATTTTAGTTTTAGATGATGAAGTCAGCATTGCTGATTTTGTCGCACTGTTCTTAGAAAATGAAGGTGCGGATGTTACTTGCGCAAATACCAAAGAGCAGTTACTTGATATATTATCTAAGAATGATAACTTTGATTTATTTATTACTGATATGATTTTACCTGACTTATCAGGAAAAGAAGCGGTGGATTATGTATTGGAGAAATTTCCTCAAATTAAAATTTACTCAATAAGTGGCTACATTGCAATTGAAGACCGTAGTTGGGATTACCCTGTATTACGTAAACCTTTCAATTCAAAAGAGTTAGCAGAATTTTTATCCCATTAACATAACTGGTAATAACTTATGGCACTTATAGAAATTGATAAGCAGTACACTATTTTAGCTGTAGATGATGCTAAAGATACCTTAATGTTATTAGACTTTGATCTTACCAGTGAGGGTTATCAAGTGAAAACCGTTACCTCTGGTGAGCAAGCTTTAGCACTTATTGCTAATGATCCTAATAGCGCTGAGAGTAATTTTAATACGGAAAATCATTCTAATGTAGATTTGATACTGCTAGATTTGTATATGCCTTCGATGTCAGGGCTAGCTACTCTAAAGGCACTAAAAAGTGATGCGAATACTCGTTATATTCCTGTTATCATGTTGTCTGCCTCAAATGATGAAGATGAAATTGTTGCAGCATTAGAGCTTGGTGCTGATGATTATGTTACTAAACCTTATATTGCGAAGGTTTTATTGGCAAGAATCAAAACCTCACTTCGATTAATGACAAAAACAAAAGAGTTAGAAGCGTTAGCCAAAACAGACTTTTTAACTAACATAAATAACAGAGCAAGTTTTTATGATCTGAGTTTAAAAGCAATTAGCCAGTGTAAGCGAAATCAACAAAACTTAGTTATTGTCATGTTTGATATCGACTTTTTTAAACAGGTTAATGATGACTTTGGTCATGATGTTGGTGATAAAGTTTTAGTTGAATTTGCAAAAATATTATCATCTTCTTTTAGAGATTATGATGTTGTTGCACGAATTGGCGGAGAAGAATTTGCTGTATGCATGCCTAATACCTCACTAAATAACGCTATAATTGTCTGTGATCGATTTAGAATAGAAGTTGCAAACTATCAAGTTATCATTGAAGACTCTTCGCAAGAGTCGCTATCAATTACCGTTAGTGCGGGTGTTGCGTCAAAATTGTTTGACCAAACTGATGGACAATTATCGGTTGATGACTTGCTCAAAAATGCTGATCAAATGTTATACCACGCAAAAGATAATGGTAGGAATATTGTTTATAGTGAAAATTCCTTTGACGAAATCACTCCGATGCTTAGTGAGTCTTACTTAGATAATGATGTTACAACCGATGTTTCAAGTAGTACCACTAGCAATATGTCAAGTCATGAGGAGAGAGATAATAGCAGTCCTTCAGATGGAGATTTTCCCGGCATAGATTCTTCTGTTGGCTTGGCAAACGTCTTAAATGATGAAGCTTTATTTAAAGAAATACTGGTGCTGTTTTATCAAGATCATAGCCATGATGGAGATAAACTTAAAGATGCTTTTATAACTGCTGATTTAAAAGCAGCGAAACATGTTGCTCATACCTTAAAAGGTGTAGCTTGTTCTGTTGGGGCTATGAAATTATTTGAACGAACTAAAGAGCTTGATTATGCAATTAATGTCAGTGAGTTTGAACAGTTTGAAGTTCTATTTGAACAAGGTGTTTTACCTGAGTTATTGAAAGTATTAGCGGGCATTAAGCAACAATTGAATGACCAGTTATAATAGGGGCAGTGAATTTGGTGCCGGTAAACGATTTTGTTTACTCTAAGTTGTTAGTCTAAGGGGATTAGTCTATTTCTAAAGTGATATCTGTGATTGGAATACAACAGCATGGCAGAATCTCACCATCGCCAATATAGGCTAATGGCTCGCCATTAGGGTAACTAATTTCGCCTGCTATTAAGCTAACCCGACAAGCGCCGCAAAATCCATCTCGACAGTGATAATGTACTTCTACATTAGCGTTTTCTAAGCATTCCAATAATGTTTGTTTGTCATCTGAGAAATCTACCACAATATTGTTAACCGATATTTTAGCAAACGAATTATTGTCTTTATCGATTAAAGTAACATTGTTGTTTAACGCTTTAGCACTCAATTTAATATCCATTTACTGTCTATACTGGGAATAGAGGCTAAAGCGAAATAATAGTGAGGCGTTTAAAGATCAAAGTCATCAAAATCATCAGCAGAAACTGAAGAATCTACTTGACCAACAAGATAACTCGAAATCTCAGTTTCTTGTGGTGCTACTTGCACATTATCACTGACTAAATAGGCATTCATCCATGGCAGGGGATTACTCTTAATATCAAATGGGGCATCAAAACCAATCGCTAATAAACGTTGATTGCTAATATATTCAATATATTGATTGAGGATTTCAGCATTTAAGCCAATCATTGAGCCATCTTTAAATAAATATTGAGCCCACTCTTTTTCTTGTTCAACAACATCTAAAAATATTTGACGGCCTTGCTCACTAAGTTCATTAACAACTTCTTTCATCTCAGGGTCGTCTTTTCCCAAACGCCAGTTATTGAGAATGTGCTGGGTACCGGTTAAATGCAAAGCTTCATCTCGTGCAATTAATTTAATTATTTTAGCATTACCCTCAAGTAGTTCTCGTTCAGCAAACGCAAATGAGCAAGCAAAGCTGACATAAAATCGAATGGCTTCTAGAGCATTAACTGAACAAACAGCAAGGTATAGACGTTCTTTCAATTTACGTTGATTAACTTCAAGCGTTATATGTTTCCCTTGAACTTCCACCTCATAATTACCTTCTCCTTGAGACTGTAATAGTTGCGTGGTCAAAATTACTTCATCAAAGTATTTTGCAATTGACTGAGCTCGTTTCAAAATGGCAGGATTGACCATTATATCGTCAAACACTTCGCCGGGGTCAGTAAATAAATTACGCAAAATATGGGTATAAGAGCGCGAGTGAATTGTCTCACTGAATGCCCAAGTCTCTATCCAAGTTTCAACTTCCGGTAATGATACTAAAGGTAAGAACACCGCATTTACTGAACGGGCTGCCATTGAATCTAATAATGTTTGGTATTTTAAATTAGAAATAAAGATATGTTTTTCTGAAGAGGTCAAACTTTGCCAATCAGCTCTGTCTTTTGATACGTCAACTTCCTCTGGACGCCAGAAAAATGAAAGCTGTTTTTCAATTAACTTTTCAAACGCAATATAACGTTGTTGATCATAGCGTGATACGTTAACGCTGTTGCCCATAAACATAGGTTCTTTTAATGCGTCATTAGGTGTTTGATTGAAAGTGGTGTACGACATTCAGGTCTCCTTAAGATACCTCTTTAATGACAAGAGGTATTATCGAGTTATTTTAGAGTAACTCGATTTAATTTATTTTGAGGCATTAACAATTATGTATTTTTTATAACTAACGCTCATTTTTTATATGACATCTACAGGAACTATATCTTACAAGCACCACCAGCACAGTCATCATCTTCTAGTTCTATCTGATCATCAGCACCATCACGAGTATTATGGTAGTACATGGTTTTAATCCCTAATTTATAAGCGGTTAAGATATCTTTTAATATTTGTTTTATTGGAACTTTTCCACCTTCAAATTTATTAGGATCGTAATTGGTATTTGCGGAAATAGTTTGGTCAATAAATTTTTGCATGATGCCAACTAACTCTAAATAACCTTGGTTATTAGGAATGTTCCACAATAACTCGTAACTATCTTTAAGCCTTTCATACTCAGGAACAACTTGTTTTAACACGCCATCTTTACTTGCTTTAATACTAATTAAGCCTCTTGGTGGCTCAATACCATTAGTGGCATTAGATATTTGTGATGAAGTTTCTGATGGCATGAGTGCTGAAACAGTTGAGTTTCTAACGCCATGTTTCTTAATGTTGTCTCTTAAAAGCTCCCAATCAAGGTGAAGTGGTTCACCGGTAATATTATCGATTTCTTTTTTGTAAGTATCAATGGGTAAAATGCCTTGAGATAAGCGAGTTTCATTAAACTTAGGACAAGCCCCTTTTTCTTTGGCTAATTCGTTACTTGCTTTCAGTAAGTAAAATTGGATAGCTTCAAAGGTTCTATGGGTTAAATTATTAGCACTGCCGTTAGAGTAAAACTTACCATTTTTTGCTAAATAATAAGCATAATTAATAACGCCTATACCGAGAGTCCGACGGGCCATAGTGGCACTTAAAGCAGCAGGAACCGGGTAATCTTGATAATCTAATAAGCTATCTAAAGCGCGAACGGCTAAATCAGCTAAACCCTCTAATTCATCAAGGCTATCAATAGCCCCTAAGTTAAATGCTGATAGGGTACAAAGGGCAATTTCACCATCAGCATCATTAATATCTTTCATTGGCTTGGTCGGCAGAGCTATTTCTAAACACAAGTTACTTTGACGAATAGGCGCCTGCTTCGGATCAAATGGGCTATGAGTATTACAATGATCTACATTTTGTAAATAAATACGTCCAGTACTAGCACGCTCTTGAGCAAATAAAGTAAATAACTCTATAGCTTTGATACGTTTTTTTCGAATTGAATCATCTGCTTCATATTGCACATACAGTTGCTCAAATTTATCTTGGTCAGCAAAAAATGCATCATACAAACCAGGCACATCGCTAGGACTAAATAAGGTAATAAAATCACCTTTGATTAAGCGTTGATACATTAACTTGTTAAATTGCACACCGTAATCTAAATGACGAACTCGGTTCTCTTCCACACCACGGTTATTTTTAAGTACTAATAAACTTTCAACTTCTAAATGCCATAGCGGATAGAATAAGGTTGCAGCACCGCCACGAACACCACCTTGTGAACAGCTTTTAACAGCGGTTTGGAAGTGTTTATAAAAGGGAATACAGCCGGTATGAAAAGCTTCACCATTGCGAATGGCACTGCCTAAGGCTCGAATTCTACCGGCATTAACGCCGATGCCAGCTCGCTGAGAAACGTATTTTACAATTGCACTAGAGGTGGCGTTAATTGAATCTAAACTATCGTCACATTCAATTAGAACACAAGAAGAAAATTGTCTAGTTGGGGTACGGACCCCCGCCATAATCGGCGTAGGTAATGAAATTTTAAAGGTAGAAATAGCGTTATAGAAGCCTTTAACATAATCTAGGCGACTTTCTTTTGAATACTTAGCAAATAAACAAGCAGCAACCAGTATATAAAGAAATTGGGCACTTTCATAAATTTCGCCACTGACACGGTTTTGAACTAAATATTTGCCTTCTAGCTGCTTAACCGCAGCGTAACTAAAGTTTAAATCACGACTGTGATCTAATATTTGTTCCATCTGTTCAAATTCAGCTTGAGTATAATCTGTTAACAAATGTTGGTCATATTTACCACTCTCAACCATGCGAACGACATGGTCAAATAGTTTTGGCGGTTCAAATTGACCATAAGCCTTTTTACGCAGGTGAAATACAGCAAGTCTTGCAGAAAGGTACTGGTAATCAGGTGTTTCTTCAGAGATTAAATCTGCAGCAGATTTAATAATGGTTTCATGAATGTCAGAGGTTTTAATACCATCGTAAAATTGAATATGTGATTTTAATTCAACTTGTGAAACTGATACATTGTCTAAGCCTTCAGCAGCCCAAGCGATAACTTTGTGAATTTTTTCTAAATCGATAGGTTCTTTTTTACCATTGCGCTTTGATACAAAGAGATTGTTATTCATGAAAGACCTGTAAAATCTATTGTTATAGTATGCCGATATAAAGTGATTCAACAGGAGCTTCCATTCACTATATATTGGGGTGTTTGTAAAATACAATCACAAGATAATGGGGTTTCGGCCTTTTTGCAAGTGATTTTATAGGGGAGTTTTTATGAAAAATCACATTAATATAAGTCATGTTAGTAACAACTAACTTAGCAAGGCTTTTTAATTTTGATATTTTTAAAAGGCAACGTTTTTTTTTGATTTATTTAGCGCTTTAAATTATTTTAATTAAAGTTTTGTCGATGTTATTCCTAATTGAGCTAATAAAGATAATTGCCTTTTTAATCAGTGTGTTATGTGGTTGAAGAATGTTTGAACAACTTGGTTATAAAATAATCTCGGTTATATTTGTTGCGCCTTCAGCAATCAAGTCTGCTTGCCAATGGTGACATGATTCTTTATCGATAATGTACCCCCATTGAGCAATAATAGTGAACATTCCTGCTGAATTTCCAGCTTCGATGTCTCTTATTGCATCCCCTACATAAATACAGTCACTTTCATCGACTGCCATTTCTTTGCAGGCAAAGAGTAAAGGGGCCGGGTGTGGTTTCCTTTCTTTGAGTGAATCCCCACCAACAATACTTTTACAATCAGTAAAAATTGAAAAATGAGGTAATAAATCTAAAGTTAAAGCAATGGGTTTGTTTGTTACCACTGCCCAGGGAATATTGTTGTTGTTTAAGTTTGTTAATAGCTCTTCAATTCCCGGATACAAACGGGTATGTACCGCGATGTTTTTTTGGTAGTAGGTAAGGAATTCATTTCTTAACGATTCATAGTCATAATTGATAAGTTGTTCACCAAACCCCAACTCCAATAAACCCTTTGCACCATCGGAAGCTACAGGGCGAAATTTCTCTTTACTTACGCTTGCTATGTTATGTTTTGATAATACATAATTTAGCGCCGCACCTAAATCGTTTGCGGTATCGAGTAAGGTGCCATCTAAATCAAATAAAACGGCTTTATATCTTTTTTCGGTCATGCTTAAACCTTTCTACAACAAAGGATGTAGTTGACATCTAAACCAGCAGCGAGTTTATGATTTTCAGTAATGGGGTTGTAATGAATACCTGTAGCGTCGATACATTTAAGATCAAAACTTTCAGCCCAAGCAATAAGTGTTGATGGTTTAATAAAGTTTTCGTGGTCATGGGTACCATTAGGCACTAATTTAAACAACTTCTCTGCAGCAATAATGGCTAGTAAATAAGATTTTATCGTTTTGTTTAATGTGGAAAAAAATACTAAGCCGCCGGGTTTAACCATTTTTGCACAAGATTGAACGATTGAAGCGGGATCTGGGACATGCTCTAACATTTCCATACAAGTGACAACATCAAAAGCTTGCGGATATGTTTCTGCTTTTTCTTCAGCCGTTATTTGTTGATAGTCAACTTTTATTCCTGAGTCTAAAGCATGTAATTTTGCAATATTTAAAGGCTCCTTGCCCATATCTATACCCGTTACTTCTGCGCCTAGTTTAGCTAAACTTTCTGCTAAGATGCCCCCACCACAACCCACATCAATAATTTTCTTTTCAAAGAGATCACCAACATGCTGAATAATAAATTGCTGACGTAAGGGGTTAATTTGATGCAAAGGTTTAAAATCACCTGATTCATCCCACCATTGACTCGCAATTTGTTCAAATTTTGCAATTTCTTCTGGATTTACATTTAACGGTTTTGATTGTGACATGATGAGTTTTAGCGTTATGTGTAATTTATGTATTGATGATTCTAAACTAAAGCTTTAATCAAACATAGTTTTGAGAGTAACAAATAATCAGAATATTTAATTACACTCATTTATCTATATAGGGGGCATTAAAAGTAAAAACAATCACTTGATTAAAAATTGAACGAGTGGTTTTTGTTATAGTTTTTCTTTTATTTATTAGGTTATTAGCTTGGTCTTACCTTAGGAATACAAAGGATTTGTTGCCCAATTAAGTTATTGCTCAGAGGAAGCGTAATAAAGCAATAGGAATTGCTTTGTTTTGTGTTAATATGCTGCGTTGATTAACAATAATAATTTAAGAATTTTACTATTTTAATAGTGATTTTCTAGGTGAATTTTAGACTACTTTGGTTTGAAGTTTAAACACCGATAAATCAAGGGATACCATCAGTCTATGACCGATTTGGCCAAAAATGTCGTTCCAGTAAATATTGAAGACGAATTAAAAACCTCTTATCTTGATTATGCCATGAGTGTAATTGTAGGGCGTGCATTACCAGATGTTCGTGATGGTTTAAAACCAGTACATCGTCGCGTTTTATTCGCTATGAGTGTATTAGGTAACGATTGGAACAAAGCATACAAAAAATCAGCTCGTGTGGTTGGTGATGTTATCGGTAAGTATCACCCCCATGGTGATACTGCTGTATATGACACAATAGTACGTATGGCACAACCATTCTCGCTACGTTATATGCTAGTAGATGGTCAAGGTAACTTTGGTTCTGTTGATGGTGATTCAGCAGCTGCAATGCGTTATACCGAAATTAGAATGTCTAAAATCGCTCATTCTATTTTAGCCGATTTAGATAAAGAAACCGTTGACTTTGTGCC
Source organism: Colwellia sp. (assembly GCA_022969175.1). Lineage (GTDB taxonomy): Bacteria > Pseudomonadota > Gammaproteobacteria > Enterobacterales > Alteromonadaceae > JALJPB01. The sequence goes on from JALJPB010000100.1 coordinate 14,353, forward strand.
TAACTACGATGGTACCGAGCATATCCCAGCGGTTATGCCAACTAGAGTTCCTAACTTACTAGTAAATGGTACGTCAGGTATTGCTGTTGGCATGGCAACCAATATTCCTCCTCACAATTTGACCGAAGTTATCAATGGCTGTTTGGCTCTTATTGAAAATGCCGATCTTACTTTTGAAGAGATACTTGAATATATTCCAGGGCCCGATTTTCCAACCGCTGGTATTATCAGTGGTCGTGCCGGCATAGAAGAAGCCTACCGTACTGGACGAGGAAAAATTAAAATTCGTGCCCGTGCAAGAATTGAGTGTAATGAAACTACTGGCAAAGAAACCATAATCGTTTATGAATTACCTTATCAAGTTAATAAAGCTCGCCTTATTGAAAAAATGGCAGAGCTTGTTAAAGACAAACGATTAGAAGGCATTTCAGCCCTACGTGACGAATCTGATAAAGATGGTATGCGTATGGTTATTGAAATCAAACGAGGAGAGGTTGGTGAGGTAGTTTTAAACAACCTTTACAAACTTACCCAGATGCAGGTTTCTTTTGGTTTTAATATGGTTGCGCTAACTGATGGCCAGCCTAAACTTTTCAACATTAAAGAAATGCTTGAAGCGTTTGTGCTTCATCGCCGTGAAGTTGTTACTCGTCGTACCATATTTGAATTACGTAAAGCAAGAGATCGTGCCCACATATTGGAAGGTTTATCTATTGCTTTATCCAATATTGACCCGATTATTGAGTTGATTAAGGCGTCAAGTAATAGAAAAGAGTCTGAAGAAAAGTTAATTGCTCAAGGTTGGACATTAGGCGATGTAGCACAAATGCTTAGTGCTGCAGGTAATGATGCTGCACGTCCTGAGTGGTTAGAGCCAGAGTATGGTATTCGTGATAATTTATATTACCTTACTGCAGAACAAGCTAAAGCCATTGTTGACTTACAGTTATACAAATTGTCTGGCATGGAACACGACAAGATCCTAAGTGAGTACAAAGGGTTATTAGACGTAATTGCCGAGTTATTGCATATTTTGGCGACCCCTGCACGTTTGATGGAAGTGATTTGTGAAGAACT
>JALJPB010000101.1 GCA_022969175.1 Colwellia sp.
TTTGTTGTCAGTTACTGGCATAGAGCTGTCTTTCAATGCGGCAACAGCAGCGATAACGGCTTTGTCGATACCACGTTTGATATCCATTGGATTCATACCGGCAGCAATAGATTTTAAACCTTCGCTAACAATAGCTTGTGCTAATACAGTTGCAGTAGTTGTACCGTCACCCGCTTCGTCATTAGCTTTAGAAGCAACTTCTTTGAGCATTTGCGCGCCCATGTTTTCGAATTTATCTTCTAATTCAATTTCTTTAGCAACGGTAACACCATCTTTGGTGATTGTTGGACCACCGAAAGATTTATCAAGCACAACATTACGGCCTTTAGGACCAAGCGTTACTTTTACCGCGTCTGCTAATATATTTACACCACGTAGCATTTTTGCACGTGCATCATTTCCAAATAATACGTCTTTTGCAGCCATGTTATTTATTCCTATAATTTTGTTTATTTACACTGTTTTTAAAAACAATGCTGAGTCTATTTATTCATTAAGGCTTTACTTTAAGCTAGTCAGCTCAAGAGCAAAGGTCGCTCATTCACATCCATATAATTGCGACATTAGTATGTCATATACGTCAAAAAGTGCGGAGCTTACGATAGTAAGTGAGCACTTTTAATGCCGCTGCTTTCCTTTAGATAAGGTGAACTAGCGACATAAAAATTCTTGCGACTATTCTACGATTGCTAAGATGTCGCTTTCTGAAAGGATTAAAACTTCGTCACCATCAATTTTTTCAGTTTTAACACCGTAACCTTCAGAGAAGATCACTTGGTCGCCAACTTTAACGTCTAATGCGCGCACTTCGCCATTTTCTAAAATGCGGCCATTACCAACAGCAATGATCTCACCGCGAGTCGATTTTTCTGCTGCGCTGCCTGTTAAGACAATACCGCCAGCTGATTTTGATTCTGCATCTTTACGTTTTATGATTACACGATCGTGTAGTGGACGAATGCTCATTTATGCTCTCCTGAGAGTATTGATTGTAATAAGTTAAGTTTTCTTGAAATTAAATATGGGGGTAAATTACTACTTAACAAGTTTTTTATTAAACTAGTTAATCTTTTCGCTCAAACTCACCTTCAAGAGTTTCACCTTGATGTTTATTTTGAGTTTGTTGTTCAGCATTAAAATTAGCAGACTCATTTACAGAATCCTCTACTGATGAATAAAAACCAGCTCTTGATTGTGATACTTGGCCAGTAACCAAATGCTGCTGCACACTTTTTATTAGGGCTTGTCGTACTGCAGGAATCAACAAAGACAAACCAAAAAAATCAGTAACGAAACCTGGTGTTACTAATAAAACACCAGCAACAAGTAACATCACCCCAGTAATAATTTCACCAGAGGGCATTTCTCCTTGTGCCATTTTACTTTGTACTGATTGCAACGTTACCAAACCTTGCTGACGAACATATTTAGCACCAAGCCAAGCAGTAAGAATAACAATAGCAATAGTTGGCCATGCTCCGAGCCACTCACCAACATGCATCAAAACGGTAATTTCGATAATTGGAACGATAACAAAAAATAAAAACAAAACGCGAAACATCAGGTTTCCTACATTTAAAAGTAGCTTTAATGAAACTAATATGGGGTTATTCTGGTCTATTTCAAGCAAATGATAGGTTGTCGAAATAAATCAAGATCATCACTTAAGATTTTGTTAAGGTTCAACCGATAAAATATCATAATAAAATAGCCAAGGGTCGGTTAAATTTAAGCTTTGCAATGCCCTTGAAAATATCACCTTGAACATCCAGCAAGGTGATATTTCACTAATTAAACTGGATAACTGAGTCATTGAAGTAAAGTATGAACAAGCTAGTTTCTGCATTTTTATTATTGCTTGCTATTGTAGTAGCAAGTTTTTCGTTAGTTAATAATACAGTGAATGCTCAACAATCCATTTTTGATACTTCATCTAGTTCATTGTTTGATAACGATGATGAATTTTTGAAAGTTGATGAAGCTTTTTCTTTTGATTTCTATCAAAAAGAAAATCAACTCGAAATTACTTTTCACATTGCTGATGGATATTACTTATATCGCGAGCAATTTAAAATCACCGGTGAAAACGCAACAATTAGTGCAATTAATCTGCCCACAGGTGAAGAACATGAAGATGAATTTTTTGGTATTCAAGAAATTTATACCGGGGAGCTGACTTTTACTATAGATATCAGTAAAGCTGATGATAATTCAACCATTAAAATTCGCTACCAAGGCTGTGCTGAAAAAGGGTTATGCTACCCACCAACAAGTAAAGTTATCAATTTAGGTAAAGTTTCAACCATTAATACTCAACAAAGTGTTCTATCAGCCATTAATAGCAACTCAGCTAATTCTCAAACGATTAGTAAAACAATAACTGCGCCAAGTAGTGAACAAAACCAATTAGCAGACATGTTAAAGCAGGACAGTTTATTACTCACTCTATTAGCCTTTTTTGCTGGTGGTTTATTACTCTCGTTTACCCCCTGTGTATTTCCAATGTACCCTATTTTAACGGGCATAATAGTAGGGCAAGCAAAAGATAAAGTATTAACAACAAAACACGCTTTCACACTTTCGTTTTTCTATGTTCAAGGTATGGCAATTACTTATACTATTCTTGGTATTGTTGTTGCACTTGCTGGTGCAAAATTTCAAGCGATGTTTCAACATCCTGTGGTACTAATTTCCCTTACCATCTTATTTATCTTTTTAGCCTTATCAATGTTTGGCTTTTTTAATTTAGCGCTTCCTGCGAGTTGGCAAAATAAACTCAATAACCTAAGTAACAAACAAAAAGGTGGCTCAATTGCTGGTGTGGTAATGATGGGGGCTATTTCAGGTTTAGTTGCTTCACCTTGTACAACTGCGCCGTTAACAGGCGCATTGCTCTATATATCGCAAACAGGTGATGTAGTGCTTGGCGCATCAGCACTATACGCATTAAGTTTAGGCATGGGTTTACCACTGTTGATTTTAGGCAGCTCAGGTGGAAAATTATTACCTAAAGCTGGCGCTTGGATGAATGTCATTAAAAATATTTTCGGCTTATTGTTACTTGCCGTGCCGATATTTTTACTTGAACGCATTATTTCACCTGTAATTATTGAAGCATTATGGACATTATTAATTTTAGCTACTGCAAGTTATTTTTATGTAATCAATCAAGAACCTAGTGACAAGAACCACAAAGGTTTTTGGTTTGGCTTCCGCTCTTTATTAATTTTTCTCATGCTTTTTATTGGTGCAAACAAGGCATATCAACTTATCAATCCGACATCAACTATTCTGCCTGCAGCCGTTGAACAACATTCAAAGTTTACCAAAGTAACTAACCTTAAAGAGTTAAAATTAGCCGTTATCGCAGCAAACAAAGAAGGAAAAACTGTGATGGTAGATTTATATGCTGATTGGTGTATTGCTTGTAAGGAGTTTGAGAAATATACTTTTAACGAACCAGCGGTTCAGCAAGCCCTTGTGAATTCAGTTTTATTACAAATCGATTTAACTGATATGGACTCAACTGAAAATAGCGAATTAGTGGACCGTTTTGAAGTACTTGGCTTACCCTCTATTCTCTTTTTTGATATAGAAGGCAATGAATTCAGCAATAATAGAGTAACGGGTTTTATGGAAGCAGAGACTTTTGCATTACACGTGAACGCCATATTCTAACTTGACCGATATTTAACCCGCACTATTAAAATCAAATAGAGCGGGCATAATCGAGAATGACTCTTCCATTAAAGCTGAGTTTCTAATAAAGGGGATTTGTAAGGGTTTTCTGCCTTTGTTTTCCAATAACCATCACTTATATGTTCTTCAATAAATGCCAAGATTTCTTTCTCAGGAATAGGTTTAGAAAAATAATAACCTTGAATTAAGTCACAATTATGCTCTGTTAAGCTACGTAACTGTGCACTTGACTCAACCCCTTCTGCAATTGCCGTTAGCCCTAAATTTTTCACCATAGCGATAGTCGACATAATAATTTGGTAATCAGCATGGTTCTCTAACATGCCAAATACAAAACTTTTATCTATTTTAATAACGTCAATTGGCATTTTTTTCAAATAAGCTAATGACGAATAGCCTGTGCCAAAGTCATCAATAGCAAAGGTAAAACCGATCTCTTTTAAACGGTCCATAACTTGTATTGCCTGCTCAACATCTTTAACTAATGTTTGTTCCGTAATCTCCAATTCAAAATGTTCTGCGCCTAAATCAAACTCTATTAATAATTGTTCGAAGTACTCAAAAAGCTTAGGATCAGTAAATTGTATCGCTGAAAGATTTATTGCAATACGAACATCTTTCAAGCCAGCATTACGAATTTTAATAACCAATTCAAAGCAACGGCGAATAACCCAATAGCCTAAAATTATCATATGTTCTGAGTTTTCTAAAATGGGAATAAAATCATCAGGTGAAATCATACCTCGCTCAGGATGATGCCAACGCAGTAGTGCTTCAAAACCATATAATTTTTTACTTTTGGCTTCTAGCTGAGGTTGTAAGCTTAAACTAAATTGTTTTTTGGCAAGTGCTTGTCTCACTTCCCCTTCAAGCATGACTCTATGTGCTACTTTTTGATACATGTCATCATGATAGATATGGTATTGAGAGCCACCGTGGTCTTTAGCTTCATACATTGCAATATCGGCATGGCTGATTAAATCATCAGCTTTAGCATTTTCGTCCTCACTGTAAACAATGCCGATACTAGTCGAAACATAAAATAGACTTGAAGACAATTTTATTGGCTCTCTAAATTGTAATAGTATTTTTTCAGCAACTATTTCGGCTTCCGCACAAGAGTTTAATTGACTTAATACCACAACAAATTCATCGCCCCCAAAACGGCAAGCTAAATCAATATTTTTAACACTTAACCGAACTCTATCTGCTGCAACAATTAACAAACGGTCGCCTTCACCATGACCATGGCTGTCGTTCACCTTCTTAAAATCATCTAAATCTAAAAATAAAACAGCAATGCCCTTTTTATCGACATTAATACTGGCGATTGATTTACGCAACTGGTAATTTAGCATGTTGCGGTTTGGTAGGCCGGTCAATAAGTCGTACATCGCAATATTTTCAAGCTCTTTAGTTTTTTGATTAATTTCAATATTCAGCTGTTCTAATTCATAACTGAGCTCAACTGTTGCATCAGTTAATACATCTAATTCATCAGAGAAAATGCGTGGGCTATTCAATTTAGCTTGACGAAATTGATCAAATTCTTTTTTTGCTAATAATGGTAATGCTTTTGACAAGATCAATAAACGCTTAGTGAAAGGGCTGGCAATCCAATAAACTAAAGCCGCTAAAGTTATAAATATAATTATCGCAGTAATCAAAAATTGCTGGCGATAATGATCACTCGCTGCTTTAAATGGAGTTACATCATCAACTAAAGCTAAATAATACTGCTGTTGGTTTTGTGCAAGTGGCATTAAATTTAATAAATAATTTGATGAGGTAAAATCAACTTGTAAACCTTTATTTTTAACATCAACAACCCTAATGTCTGCCGATGATTCATTAAAGATAGCCTCAAAAAGCGTAAGATTGGAAGTTGAAATGAAGTTAACACTTTTTAATCGAGTATCGCCATAATTATCAAAACTAACGATAGCCACGTCACTTTTTAATGATCGGTTGATCGAAAAGAGCATATCCACTAGCGACGTACTCAGACTAACAATAGCTAATTGCCCTTTTTGATTTAATAGTGGAATACTAACTAATTGCTGGCAACTTTCTTGGCAGTGTAATTCTTCTTGGGGTGTTTGTTGGTTTAATGCTCGAGTAGCACTCTGATTAACGTAATCAGGAACGGCTCCCGTCGTAAATAGCGGGTTAAGTTTATGATCAAGTAACCAAATATTCTCAACATTAAAATTCAACTCTAGTGCATCAAACTGCTCTTCTAACCCATTCGCTAGAGAATTGAAATCATCTTGTTGAGTAACACGTATTACGTCTGAAAAAGACTCTAACCAGATACGTAAATTGGATCGTAAAATTTCATTGTGCAAGTTAAATTGTGATTGTCCCTGCAGTAAAGTATCTTGTTGAAACTGTTTAAACTCTTCTTGTAAACGCCATAACGACATCGAAGAAAAACCGATACCAATACATAAAAGCGTCACAATAATTAAGGTGAGTAATTTTGTTGGTACACTGATGAATGTTTTCCTCATAACAGCTCCCCTCTAAAACCAATACATCAACTGCACTGCCCATAAGCTCCAATTTTCATTATCATTAAGTTCAAGGTTAGGAAAAACAACAGGTGTTAACCTTGCTGTACCTTGGAAGTGATGAAATTCAAATTGTAAGCGAAAGGTTTGTGCAATATCATAAGAAAGCCCAAAGGTAATATCATGCTGATAACCAAAGTAGCTTGGTACAAGGCCCCCGGTAGACTCTTCTAATTCTTGACCATTTTTATCATTTTTATCTGCATAAAACTTTTCATATCGTGCTAATAAAGTAAATTTATTATCAATTTTATATCGAGATTGAGCATAATAACCTAAGCCAAGTTTATCTTGATGATAACCATCAAAATAGAAACCATCAAAAATAAATCGTTCTTGAAAAGCTTCAACAGCAAACTCCCACTTTTCACCTTCATATAAGGCATTAATAATTGAGCGTTGCAAACGTAGGTCCGCATCTAAAAAGTTATCGCCCTCTTGCGCTGCTATATATTCAAACTTACTATCCAAAAAGGACAAACCAAAACGCCATGAAGAGTATACTGGTTGCCAATAAAAGCTTGTTTGCACATCAGAAAGTTGCTTGAATTGCCCGAGCGCTAATTCACTTAACAGTAGCTGTGTTTGTTCTTTAGATAAATTGGTAGTACCTGAACTAAGATTAAAATCAAAGTCACCAAGATCATCGGAACTATGACTCACTTTAAAGTTACCCCCATCTCCACCAACGGCGATATCTCGAAAGCCATCAAAGTACATTGATTGTGGCAATATTATGCTGGGACGAGTAAAGGGAACATCCCGTGTACCTGAATATAACCAGTGATAATTTTTAAAACGACCTAAATAAAGGTTTACTTGCCAGTTTTCATTCTGAAAAGCAGACCAGTCTATCAGGGCATAATCAACTCGAGTCCCATTATCATATCTATTGCCGCCCTCTAAATAGACAACTTGACCTGTAATTCGAAGCTGAGAGTTAAGCTGATAAGAAGCATTCAAACCTATTTCTGTTAACTCTGTTGAAATATCACCACTGTCATTAACAAAATCACTACCGTCAACGTCAATAAGGCCTTGAGCGATAAAACCATGAACTTGAAAGTCATGGGAGATATCTTGATCAGCCAATGCATCAAACATTAATAAATTCAATACAACTAATAGTGATATTTTCGACACCACCCTATCCTTTAACTTGTATAACATATGCATCCTTAACATCCGCAGAATCTTCAACATAACCAATAGCACCAGAGGTATTTATAACCGCATCAATAAGTGCTTGGGGTGTTTGAACAACAATAGGGGCAGTCCCTAACCCAGAATATGTTAATTTATTCCAAATCCTGTCTAATTTATAAGAAAAAATTTCCAACTCATTTTTACTAAAATTCTGATGTAACTGATGGGAACTCGGTAAAACGAAGACAACAATTTTTTGGCCGTCTGACCAAAACAATTGACGCATAGAAAATATTCGTCGAAGCTGCGACTTACTCAAAGATGTCGCACTAGTATTCGCGATAACTTTGGCACTGTAAGCAGCCGGAGTAGTTAAAAAACCGGCTATAACAATAAGGCTGATGAGTATATTTTTGATAAACACATCCCTGTTGACTAAAAGAAAGCGGCTAGTAAATAAGTCCAAATAACCAGCGAAGATTATAAAAAATGATATGTTACCAAATTTAGAAGACAAAATACTAAAAAATCATACATTAAGCATATTTATAACTGATATTAGTATAGTGCAAATGCACTCAGTAGCAAAAAAAACACCATCCCAACTGATAAGACCAGTATTTTGCTGCTATATTCTGCGAAAACACTATAATAATCGCTTATTTTTAAAAGTATGAACTTTTTTGCTACTTTTTATTCCAAGCATAATGATTTTATGTAAAGATTGCAGCTTAGTTAATAATAAGGGTGTGTTTCCAGAAGATGAGTGCAAAGTTTAGAGTTTTAGTACTAAATGGTCCTAACTTAAATATGTTAGGCAAGCGTGAACCTGAAATATATGGTTCGCAAACATTAGGGCAAATTATCGAAAAACTAACCGCTGATGCGCTAAAGCTAGATATAGAGTTAAACCATCTGCAATCTAATGCTGAACATCAACTAATTGATAAAATTCATCAATCTTTTGAAAATACGGACTTTATTATTATCAACCCTGCGGCTTTGACCCATACAAGTGTTGCATTACGTGATGCTTTACTTTCAGTAAACATTCCATTTATTGAAGTGCATTTATCAAATGTGCATGCAAGAGAGTCTTTTAGACACCACTCTTATTTATCTGATGCTGCCATTGGTGTTATCTGTGGTTTAGGTGACAAAGGTTATGGCTATGCATTAGAAAGTGCTCACTCTTTTTTGATAAAAAAGAAAAAACAAATTAAATAAACGTTATTTAACGTTCTATAACAAAACGCAACAGTTAACGTATTGATGTTAACTGTTATTTATAACATGTTATATCTACTTATTTTTTAATTACAGATAACTAGATAAAACATATCACTGACATAAATTAAGGTATTCACAATGGATATTCGTAAAATTAAAAAACTCATCGAGCTAGTACAGGAATCAGGTATTACTGAATTAGAAATATCTGAAGGCGAAGAGTCAGTTAGAATTAGTCGTAGTGGCCTAGTTGCAGCTGCTCCTATGATGGCTGCTCCTGTGGCAGCACTTGCTCCTGTGGCAGCACCAGTAACACCTGCTGCTGAAGCACCTGTTGTTTCAGGTCATGAAGTACGCTCTCCAATGGTAGGAACTTTTTACGCATCTGCTTCACCAGAATCACCTGTATTTGTTCAAGTTGGCCAACACGTGAACGCTGGCGATACATTATGTATTGTTGAAGCAATGAAAATGATGAACCAAATAGAAGCTGACAAGTCGGGTGTTATCAAAGCTATTTTAGTTCAAAACGAAGATGCTATTGAATTTGACCAACCGCTATTCATCATTGAATAAGCCCAACCAATAAGGGTTATTCCATGTTAGATAAAGTTGTTATCGCCAACAGAGGCGAAATTGCACTAAGAATATTACGTGCATGTAAAGAGCTTGGTATTAAAACTGTTGCTGTACACTCTACTGCCGACAGAAACTTAAAACACGTTCTTTTAGCTGATGAAACTATTTGTATTGGTAAAGCATCAGCCCCAGAAAGTTACCTAAATATTCCTGCAATAATAACTGCAGCAGAAATAACAAATGCCGTTGCTATCCATCCTGGTTATGGCTTTTTAGCAGAAAATGCTGATTTTGCCGAGCAAGTTGAGAAATCGGGTTTTGCCTTTATTGGCCCTAAAGCAGAAAGCATTCGCATTATGGGTGATAAAGTTGCAGCCATAAGAGCAATGAAAGTGGCAGGTGTTCCTTGTGTACCAGGTTCTGATGGACCACTAAATAACGATGAAGCAGCCAATAAAGCTCACGCTAAACGCATTGGTTATCCAGTTATTATTAAAGCTGCTGGCGGCGGTGGTGGTCGTGGAATGCGTGTTGTGCGCAGCGAAGAAGAATTGGTAGAATCCATTGCTTTAACCAAAAGAGAAGCCGGTACTATCTTCAAAAATGACATGGTTTACATGGAAAAATTCCTTGAAAACCCTCGTCATGTTGAAATTCAAATAATGGCTGATGGTCAAGGCGCAGCAATCCACTTAGGTGAGCGCGATTGTTCAATGCAACGTCGTCATCAAAAAGTCGTTGAAGAAGCTCCCGCACCAGGTATTACTCCTGAAATGCGTGCTAAAATTGGTGAACGTTGTTGTAAAGCTTGTATTGACATTAACTACCGCGGTGCGGGAACTTTTGAATTCTTGTATGAAAACGGTGAATTTTATTTCATTGAAATGAATACCCGTATTCAAGTAGAGCACCCTGTTACTGAAATGATCACGGGCGTTGATTTAATCAAAGAGCAATTACGTATTGCTGCTGGCCAGCCATTGTCTTATACCCAAGACGATATTAAAATTTCAGGTCATTCAATTGAATGTCGTATTAATGCCGAAGATCCGCGAACCTTTATTCCTTCACCGGGTAAGATTACTCGCTTCCATCCACCGGGTGGTTTAGGCGTTCGTTGGGACTCACATATTTATGCTGACTATTCTGTACCACCAAATTATGACTCGATGATCGGTAAATTGATTACTTGGGGAGATAACCGTGATGTAGCTATTGCTCGTATGCGTAATGCATTAAACGAGTTAGTTATTGATGGTATTAAAACTAACATTGCTTTGCATATTGATATTTTAAATGATCAAGGTTTTGTTAATGGTGGAGCAAACATTCACTACCTTGAGAAGAAACTTGAAGAAAACTCATAACTAATATTTAGTTATATTTATATAAAGAGCCCCGTTTACGGGGCTTTTTTATAACTCATTTATAGTGTATGTTGCAAATCTATGCACTAATAAGTATAAATACACCTAGTTATTTTTTACTGATGCTCCCAACTCAATGATTACCGTTAATGAAAATGATAAAACAACATCCTCTCATTCTGTTGATTTTCATTTTAAAGCTGCTTTATTAATTCGAATTATCTTCATAGCAGCTTTTTGCGCTTTTAGTTTTGCATTAATGTACTCATTGAACATTAATAATATCGGTATTATTCATAGCATAGTTGATTATATTTTTGCTGCTAGCAGTATTGTTTTAGCTTTTAGACTGAAACAAAATAGCCAACACTTTAATTGGGTGCTTAATACTTTTTTAACCCTTTGTTTTATTACCAGTTTATCTGCTTTAATTTATGTACCTGAAGACACATTTAGAGTGATATGGTTCTTTCTATTAATGCTAGTCGCTTTTATGTTTGGTGGTAGCCAACTAGGTTATGCTTTTACCTTAAGTTCAATGCTGGTTTTTATTATTACAAATTCACTCGTTGAATTTCCTTTTAATACCCTGACATTGTTAAGTATTCTTGCTTCGTTAGTAGTAATGGCAACTATCTTGGCTAGTTTTACTACACAAATGAATAAATATATTCAGCAACTTGATAAACAAAATATTGAATTAATTTACCTCGCCAATAAGGACCCACTTACCGAAGTATTAAGTTCTAAACTCTACAATGAACTAGGCAAGAGTTTGTTATTACAACTCAAAAAAAACCAAGATCATTTATCCTTACTTTATTTAAACATTGATCACTTTACTCAAGTCAATAATAAGTTTGGCCGGCAGGTAGGTGATCAAGTTTTAAAACATATCATCAAACAAATTAATTTAACATTAAAATCTCAAGACATTATTGCTTTTATCAATGGTGGCGAGTTTTGTATTCTACTGCCCTATCGGGACAATATTAGCGCTCTAAATGTTGCGAAAAAGATAAACCAATTAATTCAGACCGAACTATTTAGTCATCAGGGTAATAAAATACCGTTAACGATTAGTATTGGAATCTCAACCCTTCAAGATAATGATGAAGAGATACGCTCTTTGCAAATAAGGGCAGATAAAGCACTGGTAAAAGCTAAATCTCTTGGTGGTAACGTCATTAAATCAGTATAATATTTAGTAGAATCATAGTTTTTAACATATATACCTGAGTATCAAATGACCGATGTAGTAGAAAAGCCTTTGCCACCTGCTGATGATGACTGCTGTGGTGGCGGTGCATGTAACCCATGTGTTTGGGATCATTATTACGCCGAATTACAAAAGTGGCGCATTAGCCAAGCTAAACTCAAAGATTTAGCGCAAGAGCAAAAAGCACCTCAAGAATATTAATTTAGGCTGTTAACTTACCGTTTTCTTAATTAATCTCCTTTAACTCTTAGCTCATAGCAATGACCGTTTTTACTAAACGGGTGATGCCTGTTGCCGCTTCACTAATCGATGTTGCCAACATATATGCAGGTGTTGATACCACCTTATTATCCTTATCAATAACCACACTCTCAACATTCGTTTCGATGTGCTGCATTCCCATATCAACAATTGACTCAGCAGTTCCTGCGTTATGACCAATAGTTCCCTTGACTCCTTTAGGGTAAATTAATGGTAACATTGCTGGTGCAATACACATATAACCGGCTGGTTTTCCTGCTTGTGCGAAGGCTTGACACATATTCAATACGTGCTCATTAACCTGACACTCACTACCATTAATAGCAAAGTCTGACAGATTTTTAGCGGCACCAAAACCACCGGGTACAATCAGCGCATCCCATTCATCAATATAAAACTCACTAATATCTTCAACATCCCCTCGCGCAATACGGGCAGATTCAACTAAAACATTACGAGTTTCATCTTCACTAACCACACCCGTTAAATGATTAATAACATGATGTTGATTAATGTTTGGCGCAAAACATCGATAACTAGCACCACATTGATCGATAGCCAGAAGAGTTAATACCGCCTCATGAATTTCTGAGCCGTCATAGACACCACAGCCACTAAGGATTACTGCAATTTTTTTCATACTATTTCCTATTGATTAACTTATTCAATTCTTTAACTAACTTAATTGCCAACTACTTCAGCTGTTTAACTTTGATCAAAACTTGGCACAGTAAAACCACTAAAACTGAGCTCCACATTAATAGTGCAAATGGTAAAGCGCTACCGTCGTAAAATAGTGCAAGAATAGGTCCAGCTAAAGCGCCAATACCGAACCTTAAGGTACCTATTACCGCGGTAGCCGTACCTGATTGCTCAGCAAACTCTAACAAAACTAACGAGTCAGCATTAACAGCAACCATTGAAATACTGCCCATTAAGGGGATAACGGTTAGTAAGGTAAATATTAGCGACAATTGCCAATAACTAACCACAACCAAAGCCGTTGAAGCAATAATACTCAGTAATAAGCCATAAGAAAGCATTGCTCTAGAACCTTTGCGAACAACTAATTTGCTATTGATCAAGTGTGCCGTCATTAGCGCAAAAACATTAATGGCAAATAAAATACTAAAAGTAAATTCAGAGGTTTCAAATACCGTTAAATAAACAAAAGGAATTGCCGTGATATAGGTGAAAAAGGCTAAAGATATCATCATAGAACTGATTAAATCTAACCGGGCTTTTTGATGAGTTAGTACAATTTTATATCTTGTGATAAAGCTCATCGATACACGATTTTCTATATTTTTAGCTTCTGGTAAATACTTCACCACTAAAATTAAAACAATCAAACTGTACGCGGCTAAGACATAAAAAATTAACTGCCAACTATGTAATATTAATAAAAGTGCGCCAATACTGGGGGCAATCATTGGTGCAACCATCATGATCATACTGACATAAGAAAACCCTTTCGCCATATTTTTACCATAATATTCCCTGATCGTACCAGGGACAATAACGGTAGCCGCACTGCTAACAAACGCTTGCACAAATCGAAGGATTAAAAACTCTTCTATATTTTCACTAAAAGGTAATATCAAACTAGCAATAACAAAGCCGCCAATACCAATAAAAACTAATAACCTTCGACTATATTTATCGGCCAGAGGGCCAAAAAACAATAAACCAAGGGCATAACCTAACAAATAAATGCTAAGGGAGTTTTGTACCATCGGCATATCGGTTGACAACGAATCTGCTAGCATCGGCATAGCAGGTAAATACATATCGATAGCTAATGGTGATATTGCCAGTATTGAAGCCAATAAAGGTAGCAGTAGCTTTAAAGAAATTTGATTAGGTGTCTTATTTTGAAAACTGTTTTGAGAGTGATTCATGATATTTTAATTTGCCAGTTCAGGATATTGACTAACTAATTGTCCGAGTATTTTTACCGCATTTTCGATACCTTCATCCCATTGAACACCGAAACTAATACGCATGTAATTTTTATACTTACCTGAGGGAGAAAATACTTCACCGGGTGCAAAACTCACCCCTTGCTGTATCGCTTGTTCAAATAACTTACTGGTATGAACATGTGACCGACAACGAATCCATAATACGCTACCACCTTGCGGCTCTGAAATACAAGTCTCACCGGGAAAGTATTCTGCAACTAACGCTCGCATACGCTCGCAGTTATAAATGAGCTTTTTACGTAATACCGTTAAATGACGATCGTATTCGCCACTAGCCAAATATTCATTCAATGTCCATTGTTGTAACATCGGAGAAGAGCACGACTGGGCTCTTTTAATACGTTTAGCCTGTTCTTCATATTTGCCAGGAATTAGCCAGCCGACACGATAACCTGGTGCTGCTGTTTTTGAAAATGACGAACAGGTCATCACTAAGCCTTTTTTAGAATACAACTGCGCAGGTTTAGGTTTTTGTTCTGTGAAATAAAGTTCACTATAGACATCATCTTCAATTAGTGGGATATCTTTAGATTCTAAAAATTCAACCATCTCTTGCCGCTGGAAGTTGGTCATCATAGAGCCAAGTGGGTTATTAATCGCAGTTGAAAATAAACAGGCTTTGATCTTGTGCTGCTGTACCATTTTCTTTAATTCAGGTAACCAAACACCATCTTCTGTGCAGGTATAAACCTCAAGGGCTTTCATGCCTAAGCTTTCAATAAGTTCAATCATGCCAAAAAAACACGGCGATTCAATGGCAATTATATCTCCTCTTTGAGCGACACATTGTAAGGCAATACAAAGCGCTTCTTGGGTGCCATTAGTAATAACCATATCATCATGATTAACATCAACCCCTTGATTTTGATATCGATAGGCTAGTTGCATTCTCAGCTTGGCATCACCATTAACAGGGCCATAACTCACCGCCTTTTCTGCTACTTTACTAATGACTGAACGCATTAGTCTTGCCAATGCTTTATCTGGCGGGTGGCTATGAATAGGGTTTGAAATCCCCAAAGCAACAGTATTTGGCAGATGAACAGCTTCATGAACTTGTTCAATGAGGCTTCGGCATTTCACTTCTATTGGTATACAACACGACCAATTGGCAGGTCTTGGCATTAACGTTCTTGCTTGCTGTGCCTTTAAATAGTAACCCGACT
>JALJPB010000102.1 GCA_022969175.1 Colwellia sp.
TCTATTATCGAGTGCCGATGGTAATCGAAAGCCATATTCAACTAAATTTTCTTTACGGGATCTATCGCCTTTATACATAGCGCCTATTTGCGGAATAGTAACATGGGACTCATCAATAATAAGTAAACCATCATCAGGTAAATAGTCAAATAATGTTGGCGGGGAGTCTCCTTGTTCTCGACCTGATAAATATCTAGAATAGTTTTCAATACCAGAGCAATAACCAAGTTCTGTCATCATTTCAATATCAAACTGGGTTCTTTGGCTTAAACGTTGCTCTTCAACTAATCTGTTATTATCTTTTAATTGTTTTGCTCTGTCTTTTAACTCAGCTTTTATTAAATCTATGGCCGCTATTATTTTTTCTTTTGGCGTAGCGTAATGTGTTTTTGGGTAAACAGTCACACGTGCTAAAACCTGCTCAACTGAGCCAGTCAATGGATCAAATTGACTGATGCGTTCAATTTCTTCGTCAAAAAGCTCTACCCGTAAAGCAAATTTGTCAGATTCAGCAGGAAATATATCGATAACATCTCCTCTTACACGATAAGTTGCTCGTGTAAAGGCGGTGTCATTTCTCGTGTATTGAAGTTCAGCTAAGCGTCTTAAAATATCGCGCTGATCAATGATGTCGCCTTGGCGTAGATGTAACATCATTTTCAAATATGAGTCAGGATCACCCAAGCCATAAATAGCAGATACTGAAGCGATAATAATAACATCTCTGCGCTCAAGCAAGGCCTTGGTTGCCGATAAACGCATTTGCTCAATATGTTCATTTACAGAGGCGTCTTTCTCAATAAAGGTATCTGTGGTTGGCACATAGGCTTCAGGTTGATAATAATCATAATATGAAACAAAGTATTCCACCGCATTGTTAGGAAAAAACTCTTTCATTTCTCCATAGAGTTGAGCAGCTAAGGTTTTATTAGGCGCCATAATCATCGTTGGCCGGTTAAGTTTAGCTATAACATTGGCTATGGTAAAAGTTTTACCTGAGCCAGTAACTCCCAATAAAGTTTGATGAGCTAGACCATCTTCAATACCCTCAAGTAATTGTTTAATTGCCGTTGGTTGGTCGCCACTTGGGGTATAGTCTGACTTCAGCTCCATTGCCTTCATTATTTAGCAACCTCGATTTCGATATTTTGAAAATGAAAATTCTTAACAAAAAAGTTATACGAAATAATTGCCATAATAAAATTGCCTAGCAAAGCGCCAACAAACAGCCCTTCTAAACCATAAAAAATACTGCCTAAATAAGCCAAAGGCACATAACAAACAAATAGACGAATAATACTTAGTACCAAAGCTACCATAGGTTTATGAAGCGCATTGAAGGAGGAATTAGTCAGGATTATTACCCCTTGCAAGCCATAACCTAAAGGTAAAATCCAGATAAACAAGGTAATAATATCAGCAACGGCTTGCTCTTTAGCAAAAACATCAGCAATTAGTGGAGCAATTAATAACAAAATAGCGAAAATTAATACCTGCCAGATAAGTACAAATTTAATCGACGTTTTATAGGCCTCTTCAACTCGATGCATATTACCCGCCCCGAAGTTTTGACTAATAAAAGGAGGTAAGCTCATCGACATAGCTAATACAACCAAACAGGCAATTGACTCTATTCGAGAACCAACGCCAAATGCAGCAACAGCCGATTCACCAAAATTTGCAACAATCGCCGTCATAATAGCCGCAGCAATTGGTGTCAGCATATTAGCGCCAGCGGCTGGTAAACCAATATGTAAAATGCCCTTGCAAGCAGTTACCATATCGACAAGTGACATAAATTTTGTGTGGATGAGCTTTTTCTTGACAATCAATATATGTAAAACGAAGACTAAGCCCACTAACCAAGAAATTAATGTTGCGATAGCTGCACCTTTAATTCCCATTTCAGGAATAGGGCCCCAGCCAAAAATTAAAATAGGATCTAATATGGCATTAATTAATCCCGCGCTGCCCATGATGATACTGGGTGTTTTGGTATCACCAGATGCTCGTAGAACAGAATTACCAATCATAGGACCAATTAAGAAAATACTACCAAAAAACCAAATATCCATATAATCATGGATCATTGGCAATAACTTTTCACTAGCCCCTAATAAAAGAAATATCTCATCAATAAAGTGATAACCGACAAACGAAAGTAAACCAACAATAATGGCGGCTAAATAAAGTGCTGCTGTCGCTGAATTTTTGGCTAACTCATGCTCTTTCCTGCCTAGATATTTAGCAATAACAGCCGAAGTACCGATACCAAGTCCAATAGTTAAACTTAAAACGGTAAAAGTTATCGGAAAAGTAAAACTAATAGCAGCAAGAGGTTGAGTACCAAGTAAGCTGACAAAAAATGTATCTACTAAATTAAAAGTCATCAATAAAATCATTCCATAAATCATTGGAACGGTCATTTGTTTTAATGTACTAGCTACGGGATCAGTTAATAAATCGACTTGCTTTTTGATAGTTGTATTTACCATTAAATTATTTTGACTTCTAGAAGGTTATTTTGATTATTTAGCACGAGAAAAGTATTGTAAAAGATAGTCGTTATTGTCGCTATGTAAATATTAAATTTTAACGTTAAATATTAAAATACACCTTAGAATTGATTAAAATCATGGATTATAAATAACTCACACCAAAGTGTATAAAATAAACATTCACAATAAAAACACCAAAAAACACTACTTGATGAAAAATCGCACGACTTGAGAGATTTTTAAACCATAAAGCAGTAACCAACTGATATAATTGACTTTTTATCGCTTTATAAATTTATAACAAAAACGTCTACAAGCCTTGTCTGCTGTAACGTTAACGTTTTATCACACTTTAACCCACAGTGTTATCCACAGGTTTAGTGGATAACTATTTTGCTACGGATAAAAAGAGTAATAATCTATGTCTGGTTATGCCAGGTGTGAAAAAACAACAAAAACAGGCGATATTCCCTACTGAACGACTGCTATTTAAGCAAACAAACAAATTATTAGATTTTTTGCAATTTATCTGTTGACAGTATCGCTATCCCCCTTTAATATTCCGCCCCGTTAGCCAAGACGCTAACTCAGTTTTTAAATAAACTATTACCCAATAGCTCAGTTGATAGAGCTTGGGAGATTAGCTACTGTTAATCCGTGTAGCCTAATCAAAGATGAAAAGAATTATTCCCCAATAGCTCAGTTGGTAGAGCTTGGGAGATTAGCTACTGTTAATCCGTGTAGGCTAATCAACAATGAAAAGAATTATTCCCCAATAGCTCAGTTGGTAGAGCGACGGACTGTTAATCCGTGTGTCACTGGTTCAAGTCCAGTTTGGGGAGCCACATTAAGAAACCTGTACTTGTACAGGTTTTTTTTCGTCTAAAAAACACCATAATCAAAACATTTAACTAAAGTTTGGAGCTACTCTTTCTGAAAATATTGATTCAGCAGCTTTAATTGGGATTGTGAAATTGTTTTTTTACTAAAGCCTAAATAAACATCACCTGTGTTTAACGTCAATGGATGCTTTTTTAAGTTCTGATATTGTTTGACGTTCTTAACTTGAAAAGCATTAAAATTAGACTCTTCAAATACACCTGTTACTCTACCTTTGAACACTAGGTCAATTAATGGTTGGCTGCTATCCACTTCAACAAATTTATCAGAAAACAAAGGCTCTGACTGATACAGTTTATTAAATTCGTCGCCTAAATAAGTGCTTTTTCCTTTTGCAAAAATATAAGGCAAATGACTAATATCTTTTAATTCAGAAATTTCTTCACTCACGTCTTTAATGGTGATTAGTGAAATTTTCTCATTTCTAATGGGGCCAACAAAGTTTATCGTCAACTTCCGCTGCCAAAGCATAGATAATTGTGACATTGCATCAATTTTACCATCTTTTAATAGTTTCAAGCCTTCATCAAAAGCGACACTCATAAAGTGAACATCACAGTGAATCACTAAAGCTAAACTTTTAAATAAATCAACATCTATACCTTGCAGCTTTCCTGAATCATCTTTATAAAAGTAAGGAGGGAACTCTTGAAAACCAACTTTGAGCTCACAGGCCACAGCATAAAACGAGCTGACTAGTGAAATAATGAGTATAAATAAAAATAATTTCATGACTTTATTATAGTGTATAAAACGAACAAAGCCGCTAAACAGCGGCTTTATGAGTGAAATTGTAGACAGTGATTATTTCATCATTTCATCTCTTGCTTTCTTGAATTCAGTACCTTTACGCCAATTCGGCCATTGATCACTATTACCCAACAGGTATCCAACTTCAAAAAACACTTGCAACTCTGCAACCATCGAATCCCAGCTCCAGTTATCATTATATTCATCACAAATTTGATGATAACAGTTGGCAACTAATGCTTTTATTTTTTCATTGATTTTAATCTGTTCATCATTTAACAAAATCGAACCACCTCCAGCACTAAGGGCTGGCACGCCTTTTTTTGCTAAACTAAAATGATCCGAGCGGTAATAATAACCACGTTCAGGTGTTTGTTCCGCTATTAAGTTTCTGCTCTGGCGCTTAGCAGCAATAGCTAAATAATCTTCTAATTCAGACTTACCAAAACCAACAACAGTCATGTCTTTTTTAAGACCGCTGATATCCAAACTATCCATATTCACTAAACCTACAATCTTATTAAGTGGAATTGTTGGATGGTTTGCATAAAAACGAGAACCTAAACGCCCTTGCTCTTCAGCTGTAACCGCGATGATAGTGATCGAACGATCTGTCGTTTTATTTAACGTTTTAAATGCTTTAGCTATATGAATAAGTCCTGCAGTACCCGTCGCATTGTCATGAGCACCATTATAAATTTCTTTTTTTCCATCAACAATTGTTGAGCCTAAATGATCCCAGTGCGCCATATAAATGATATGTTCATCACTTCTTTTTGAGCCTTCAATGGTTGCAATAACATTATTTGAGGTCGATTCAACAATAGTATTCTCTAATTTTATTGATGCTGTTAAGTTAAGAGAAATTGCCTTGAAGTTTCGTTGCGCAGCTTGTTGTTTTAATATTTCTAACTCAAGGCCCGATTTTTTCAATAACTCTGTTGCTTTGTCGTAACTGATCCACATTTCAACATCAATTGCCGGCTCATTAACTTCTTTTTCTGGCAAATGATATTGGGCTCCCTGCCAACCACTTTCTACAACATTCCAACCATAACTTGCCGGTCTTGTTTCATGAACAATAATTGCACCCGCAGCACCTTGGCGGGCAGCTTCTTCGTATTTATATATCCAGCGGCCATAATAAGTCATGGTATTACCATCAAAAAGCTCAGGGTCTTTAGTCGCATAACCTGGATCATTGACTAAAATGACCACTGTTTTACCTTTAACGTCGATGCCTTGATAATCATTCCATTGATACTCTGGCGCATTAATACCATAGCCCACAAAAACCAACTCAGAGTTTTCTAAAGTTAAATGTTTTTCTGTTTTCCTCGAATTTGCAACAAAGTTTTTTGGGAAGTCAAATTCTATATCCGAGATTTTAAGTGAAGTTATTGGTGTGCTAGTAATCGAGACCATAGGAACAGCTTGTAAATAACTATCGCCATTACCCGGTGTTAAGCCAAGCTTTTTAAATTCATTTACCAATAGATTAGTTGTTAACATTTCACCAACTGTTGATGGTTCACGACCGCCAAATTCATCAGAGGCAAGTATTTTTACGTGGGTTTTTATCTTTTCAATATCAAAAGACAAATAGGCTTCATTAAAGTTATCACTTCTTTCAAAGCCAATTGCTGTAAATGTTGTGCAAAGCAGTAAGCTTGAAAACACCATTCCTAAATTTTTATTATTCTTAATTCTCACAATAATTCCTATTTTTTTTCATTTGTTTCTTGGAAATTAAACTGCCACAAGGTTATCTTTATTCTTTTTATAACACCAGCTTATCTGGGTAATAACTGGTATTAGTTTGTAAGATTAAGCTTACTTAATAGCTTTTGACCATATTCAATAACAGCAATTGATATTTGCTTATATAAGCCTTTTTCTAAAATCCAACTATGCCAATAAAGATCACGTGGTAAGTGCTTATCTGGTGCTAATTCAATTAACTTTCCTGTCGTTAAATAAGGGGTTGCTTGAAATTCAGGTAATAAACAATAAGCCACTCCTTGTAGAGCCATATCAACAAATGCCTCTGAGGAGCGTAATCGGTGACAAGGATAACTGCCAGGTTTAACTGCAAAATGTTGTTCAATAAAATCAGTATGCATAGTATCGCGTTGATCAAACTCAACACCTGGTGCTTTTTGTAAAGCCCCTTGAGTAATACCTTGGCTAAAATATTGTTGTTCAAATTCAGGACTTGCACACAAAATATAATTAACCACTCCAATTGGGACAACTTTGCAGCCGGTAAAGCTCTCTTTTTGTGTACTTAGTGCAGCAAAAACTTCACCACGCTTTAACAGTTCTTGAGTATTTGTTTCATCAACAACTTGTAAATCAAGCTCAATAGGATAACGCTTTAATAATGGAGCTAAGGCAGGTATAAACCAATTAGCAAGGGTATCCGCATTTACGGCAATTGATACCGCTAGAACACTGTCTTGCTCTTGTGGTGATATATCTTTAGCTAAATCAAATTCTAATTGTCTAACTTGGCGAGAGTGGCGTAAAAGTTTCTGGCCAATTTCTGTTGTTCTTAATGGTTGGCTTCGTATGAGTACCGGCTGAGCTATATTCTGCTCTAATTGTTTTATTCGTTGTGAAATAGCTGACTGGCTGATATTTAGCATCTCTGCAGCTTTATCAAAACTTTGCTGGGCTACAATTACATCCAGCGCATGCAATAATTTATAATCAAGGGTTCTCAATACAATCTCCACATTTGTGATGTTACCCCAAACGACATAAGTAAAACTTATATGGGTTGATATATTTTAATTATACTAATATAGCAATACACTTTATGCTTTTGCCATTATTTATTAAATTGGAAAGAAAATGAGTCTGTTAACCGTTGGAAAAGGCTTTATTATTGGTGCAGGAATGATAATTCCTATTGGTGCTCAAAATGCATTTATTTTAAATCAGGGTATTATGAAAAATTTTCATTTTACTGCGGCCACTATCTGCATAATTTGTGATCTTGTTTTAATGTCAATAGGCATATTCGGCGGTAGTGCCATCATTAATGCTAATGCCTTGTTATACCGGTTAATAACATGGGCTGGAGTAATATTTTTAACTGCTTACGGAGCATTGTTTTTCAAAAGTTTTTTACAAGGTGGAATAAATAAAATAGGTAAGCTAAGTTCAGCAAAAAGTTTAGGTGCCGTTATTGCTGCAACGTTAGCAGTTACACTGTTAAATCCACATGTTTATTTAGATACTGTGGTAATAATTGGTAGCATAAGTAGTCAATTTGCCAATAGTGAAAAAATTACTTTTTTATTAGGCACTGCATTAGCTTCAGTAACTTGGTTTTATTCTTTAGCATTTGTTTCATCAAAAATGTCAGTGTGGTTAAGCAAAGATAAAGTTCAACGAGCGATTAACTTATCTGTTGCCTTAATTATGTGGGCAATTGCAATTTCTTTATTGATGTCGTTCAAATAAGTGAAATTTTGCACTTGAATAAAGCAGTTTATCAAGTACAAAAACAGTGAGCTAGGAGTTTTAAGAACTACAAGAGAGCATGCTGCATCCTGCTTTATTCTCAGCCCAAGATGGACGTTTATTTGCATATTGCTCAAAGCCAATTTGTTCTTGATAAGGATATTTTAAAAGTGCTTGCAAACGTGTTATTTCAGTAAAGTCACCTTGTTCTGCTAGCTCTATTGCTTGTTGAGCAAGGTAATTGCGAAGCACATATTTAGGGTTAGTTTGATTCATTAATAATACGTGCTGCTGAAAAGTTATTTCATCTTGTTCAAAACGATTAATATAACAAGTAAGCCAATCACTCATTTTTTGCCTGTATTGCTCATTAGCTTGTTCAATTTGATAATAGCAATCAGCAAAAATAGCCATCCAT
Organism: Colwellia sp.; assembly: GCA_022969175.1. Lineage (GTDB taxonomy): Bacteria > Pseudomonadota > Gammaproteobacteria > Enterobacterales > Alteromonadaceae > JALJPB01. The sequence goes on from JALJPB010000102.1 coordinate 8,038, forward strand.
TGCTCTTGTTTAGCTGAAGCAGAGATCATTGGCAATTTTGCCAATTGGCGATAAAAAATCGTCATATCGGTATCAATCAGCGATAAAATCTCTTCTAATTCAAGAAGTAACTTTTCATCATCTGCATCAGGTGAACTCCCATTTGACTTATTGCTTAGTTCAGATTTTCTTAAGCCAATTTTGCTTAACATCATTTCATGCCACAGTGTTTGATATTTTCTTGCATAGCCATTAAGTAGCTCTTCGAGTGGTTTAGCATCACTTATTAACGGAAATATAGCGTTTGCTAATTGAAATAAATTCCACTGGCCTATTTCAGCTTGAGCCCCAAAACGATAACGCTTTCCATTAGCGTCTGTTGTATTGGGAGTCCAATTAAGATCAAAATTATCAATCCAACCATAAGGCCCATAATCAATAGTTTCACCTAATATCGACATGTTATCGGTATTCATCACACCATGAACAAAACCGACCCGTTGCCAATTAACAATCATTTCACATGTGCTTTGACAAATAGCACTAAACCAATTTAAATATACTTGCTTGTTAAATACTTTTGTATCGCCAAGCAAGTGTGGAAAATCACTGCTAATACTATGCTCAGCCATAGCTTTAAGTAGCTCGATATCACCACGTTGTGCTGGTAATTGAAAACTGCCAAATCGCATGAAGCTTTTTGATACTCGACAGACTACGGCTCCTGGTTCGTTTTTGTTATGGCCATCATAAAACATATCCCGCATGACCTGTTCGCCTGTTAACGATAAACTCAGTGCTCGGGTAGTCGAGATGCCCAAATGGAACATAGCCTCAGAACATAAAAATTCACGAATAGAGGACCTTAATACTGCTAAACCATCGGCTGTTCGAGAATAAGGAGTTGGCCCAGCACCTTTAAGTTGCAAAGTTTGATGGCCATTATTATTAGTAACCACCTCACCTAAATTAATGGCTCTACCATCACCTAACTGCCCTGCCCAGTGACCAAATTGATGACCGCCATAACACATGGCATAGCTCTGCATCCCATCCATTAAAGTATTACCACTAAAGGTTTGGCTAAACTGCTCTGATTTAATGTCTTCTTTGGTAAAACCCAACATTAAAGCAAGATCTTCAGACACAGCGATTAATTGTGGATTACTCACTTTGGTAGGGCTAACTAAAGAGAATGCGGCATGATGAACTTGTCGTTGATTATTTTCTTCTTGCTTATCACTAGGAAGCGTATTGATAAAACGATTATCGAAAGTTAACTTTGTTAGCGCCACAAAAATGTCCTGAGATGTTGAAAAGTCTGTGATTATTGTATGCTATTCTAGGATACTTATCTTAAATAAACACAATGATATAAGAATTTAAAACAATGGAATTGATGAAAAATGGTTTGGCCGAGCCAGCAATAAAACGGATTGCTTTTGCCTTATCAAAAGTATTACCTAATTTCTCTAGTGAAGATTTTATTGCACTAAGTTTAGTTAATATCGAACAATTAGAATTAAAAGAACGTGTTCAACATTTAATAACGGTGATTCACACCTTTATGCCAAGTAATTTCCCTCAAGCAGCACAATTATTAATTGATATTAAACCCTACTGGGATTTTGGCGAAAAAGATGATGCCCTTTCTAGTTTTGCTGCTTGGCCAATTATTGATTATATTGCTGAATTTGGTTTAGACCATCCGGTAGAGTCTTTAACGGCATTGAAAGAACTCACTGAACTATTTTCAGCTGAATTTGCGATTCGCCCTTTTATTATTAAACATACCGAATATTGTCATCAACAATTTGAATTATGGGTAGGTGATAAAAATGAGCATGTTCGCCGACTAGTGTCTGAAGGCACAAGACCAAGACTGCCCTGGGGCATTCAACTTAAACAATTTATAAACGCGCCTAGTCCTAATATTCCATTGCTCAGCAAATTATATCAAGATAAAAGCCTATATGTTCGCCGATCAGTGGCTAATCATTTAAATGATATTGCTAAAGATAACCCTGATGTGGTGATAAAGACCTGTGAGCTTTGGCAAGAAAATTCAATTGATCAAATCAACACTCAATGGGTAATAAAACATGCAACAAGAAGCTTAATAAAGTCAGGTAATCAAGCGGCTTTTTCTCTATTAGGCTTTACTAAGAAACCTCTGATAAAACTATCATCAATCAACTTATCAAATACGAATGTAGCAATAGGTAAAACACTTAATTTTGACTTTGAATTAATCTCCTCTGCTAAGAAAACTCAAAACTTGGTGATTGATTTTGCCATTCATTTTATGAAAGCCAACCAAAAGCAACGGGCGAAAGTATTTAAATTAAAAACTATTACCTTAAAAGCTAATGAAAAATTAACACTTAATAAAAAACATTCTTTTAAAATAATTACGACTCGTAAATATTATCCTGGCGAGCACCTGATAGAAATTTTAATCAACGGAAAAAGCTACCGTAAACAGAGCTTTATATTAACAAAGTCGATATAAAAGCGAACAGTAAAAACATAGAAACGGTGGTTATACCTTCAATGGTCTGCAGATAAATTGGTAGACATGGAGCAATTAACTTTTGTTGCTAGCGAACAAAATAAAGAACAAATGGCCGTTAGGTTTCAAAAATATATCGGTTTTTATTCAGATTAATTGAAAACATTGGGCCGTTAACAGCGGCAAAGGGATTACCTAATCGCCCAGTGTTTCACGTCTTGTTCCATTAAAAACTTTTCAGCATCACCGCCTTTCATTAATGCTAATGTTGCTAAGATTCCCGCTTGAATACATTGTGGGGCAACAACGGTCATTGAATATGGTGCATTTTCAATTGGCCAGCCTGTTTGAGCATTTAAAATGTGGCTATAACGTTTGCCATCTTTTAATAAAAATCGGTTTGCGTCACCACTTGTTGCCAAAGCACCTTGGGATAAAGACACAATAACCTTTTTGACTGAGCTATTATCTGCGCTTGAATTTAACTTGTCATTTGAATGCTTTTTCACCAAACCGGGATGGTCAATGCCAACTTGCCATGCTTGATTATTTTTCCTTGGTGAAGTTGCAGATAAGTCACCACCAAGGTTAACTAATACAGGGAGTTTAGTCAGACTTTTCGCGATGATAATCGCTTTATCAACGGCATATTCTTTACCAATACCACCAAAATCTAACTCCATACCTTTAGCTAAGGTTATTTGATATTGATCGTAACTTACTTTTTCCCAACCAATATGAGCCAAACAACTTTTAACTTGCTTGTTAGTCGGGACATTGTCACTGCCATCAAATCGCCAAGCATTTCTTAAAACTCCTGATGTAATATCAAAAACACCACCACTAAGCTTATAGCATTGCTCTGCAAAGTTGAGTAAAAGAAAGGTTTCTTGATCAATTACTACCGGCTTTCCCTGACTTCGGTTAATTTTACTGCAAGCACTTACTGAAGAATAACGGCTGTATTTATCTTCAATACGCCAAACTTCATGCGCAACAGCTCGGCCAAGCTGCTCTGCCAGTATTTCTGATTCTGTTTCAATAAGCACTTCGCAAGGACTCGCCATGGCATTAAAACTAAGACAATAACTGTCCTCGCGAGCTGTTAGGGTTAACTTCCGCTTAATCTCATTACCTTTAGCTTGTTTATTCAAGTTTACCCCTATAAAAATTTCCAATTACCCCGTTAATAACCATTTACAGCCATTAAAACGAATAAGTCACTTGCGCTATAATCGCGTCAATTGTTGGGTAGAGCTCTTCATTTGCTAATACACCAGGCGCTTCAAAACCTGCATCAGTAGGTGCTTGATGGTAATATTCAAGCCTGAATGATAAATCATGCCCATTGTTAACCTTCATGCCATATTTTAAACCTAATGTATAAGCTGTCATTTCCCCAATACGATAATCTGCACTGGCAAATTCAGGGCGGTGAGATTCAAAATCGCTTTGCATTAAATAAGGCGCATAAAAGTTTGCCGCACTCTGTTGATAATATCTAACATGAGGCTGAATGTAACTTCCCGTCCCTAACGGGATTCTAAGTCTAGAATCAATGGTGTGTGACTCAATATCCCAATCATCCCACATATAGCGATAAGATAAATCTAATACTGTGGTATCAAAATGATACATAGACTGAAGATAGGCACTTTGTTTTATTCGTTGCTCAGGGCGATTTTCATAAACATAGTCTTGTGCTAATCCTTCATTATTAACAATACTCAAAATTTTAAATGGATCAGTTAAATAACCATCAACCATGGAGTATGAATAATTGAACTGCATGATCATACGCCGGTTGATAACTTGAGTAAAACCTAGCAGAACATCGGTTGTCGTTTTATCATCTTCAGTGCCAATACGGGTTTTTGCAAAGTCTTCATGCCAATCTGGTGCACTACTATCACCAATTAACATGGAAGCAAAAGGTTTAGGTATACCTCCTTCAGGAGTAAAGGTATCTTGAAAATAACTTGCACCAATTGAAAACGTGGTGTTTTTCTGAAGAAAATCAACAGCAAGGTTGCCATTAATCCCTATTGACAGGTAATCATATTCTTTTGATATATGGATGCCAGCACTACCGGTATAGTCAGAGCTAATGGGTTGAGTCCATTGAGCGTTTAGTTGTACCCGAGTATCATGAAAAGTATCATCAAGCGGGGTATCTCCTGCGGCTATATCGTATTGGCCATTACCTGATGGACGAGTAAATGTTTGAACATAAGGTTGTGCAACTGCGCCATTAGCCGAAGCTCCGGTTAATGCATCAATGGTTAATTTGAGATTTAAAACTTCTTCGTCTGCATAGGTTTTTTTAGCGTTTAAAATAACTTCACCTGCTGAAACTCGATCCACCTCGCTGTAAAGTAAAAAAGCTGTATCAAACTCCCAATTGTCTTCTTCAAGGGTGTCAGCTTGAGCAATACCAGCAAATAAAGCTGTGGTAGCAATCGTTAATGCGGCTTTGATGTTAATTTTTTGCTCTGGTATTTCCCCCTGTTGTTTGTCAGTTATTAATTGCATCCGCAACCTCCGCCTCCAAATCCTTTACCACCACTTGATGCTTCCTTACTAAAATAAATATGATCATCTAGTGCGCTATCAAGAGGAGATGAGCTTAGTGACATTTCATCTTTGGCTAACAAGTCTCTCTCCCAAGGTTGAACACCTAAATTTGTACATCCCGAGCAGACTATGCTCATAACAATTATCAATAAAATCTGTTTTTTCATAAGGCTCTCACTATTTTTATTTTAGTCTGGCGTTAGTTCGATAATGTTTTTGACGCTATCAATTGTTTAATCTCATCTTCATAACTAAGGATTTTTTTAGTAAAAAAACCGGTATGCGCTTTTTTAATCTCTCCATCCCGTCCAATTAAATAACTGGTTGGCATGCCTTTTACTTGATATTTTTTTGCCGTTATTCCTTTTGGATCGTAAATGACACTGAATAAAGCCGGATGCTCTTTTAAAAATTTTTCCGCTAAGTCATATTCTGCATCTAAATTAATGCTAATAACGGTAAAGCCCTGTTGATGATATTTGTTTTGCATGTCATTCATCCAAGGAAAAGATTTACGACAAGGACCGCACCAAGAAGCCCAGAAATCTAAGTAGATAACATCACCTTTATGTAGTTCCAACATTTGAGTTAAACCTTCTTGGCCTCTTAATTGAACATCCTTATTGGCATTCGCTGAATCTGCCACCAATAAAGCTAAAAAAATCAAGGTAGTAAAAGCTAGTTTAATAAATAATTTCAAAATACACTTCTTATCAAGTTAATAAATTATGGTTAGCATTAGAAAAATCCCTTAAGATCAGCTTAAGAAAATTAAACAATTATAAATGCGAGTGGGATTAAGATTATCAGTATTTTTAATAACTTGGTAAAAAATAGTACGCCTTATAACTATATTTTCACTAACAAGATAATTTGCTATTGATTTTTCCATCAGAACTGGCAAAGTACCTGCTCAGCTCAATATTTGGCTGACTACAATTTGTCCCTAACTTTTAACTTAAAGGAGTAGCGCTTCAATGTGTTCGATCTTTGGTATATTAGATATAAAAACAAGTGCCCAAGCACTTCGTCCTCAAGCTTTAGAATATTCTCGTTTATTACGTCATCGTGGTCCTGATTGGTCAGGCATATATAATAGTGAAACTGCTATATTAGTTCATGAACGCTTATCTATTGTTGATACAGAGCATGGCGCTCAACCACTTTATAGTATTGATAAACATAGCCCTGACAAAAAAAATGTATTAGCCGTCAATGGTGAAATATATAACCATAAAACTTTAGCAAAAGAGCTTACTGTTGATTATCAATTTCAAACAGGCTCTGATTGCGAAGTCATATTACCGCTTTATGAAGAATTCGGTGTAGAATTTGTTGATAAACTTCAGGGCATGTTTGCTTTTATTTTGTACAATGAAAGCGATGATTCTTACCTTATTGCTCGTGATCATATCGGCATAATTCCACTTTATACCGGCTTCGATGAAGAAGGTAACTTTTATGTTGCCTCTGAAATGAAAGCATTAATGCCTATTTGTAAAACAGTCAGTGAATTTCCTCCTGGACATATTTTAGATAGCCGCGTTGGCGAGTTGAAAAAGTATTACAAACGCAACTGGCAGGAATATGGTGCAATAAAAGACAATACCACCAGCACCACTAAAATTCGTGAAGCGTTAGAAGAATCAGTAAAAAGCCATTTAATGACAGATGTACCTTATGGGGTTTTATTGTCAGGTGGGTTAGATTCATCATTAATATCGGCAATAACGCAGAAATTTGCCTCACGCCGTATAGAAGAAAACGACTTAAGTGAAGCTTGGTGGCCTAAAGTTCACTCATTTGCTTGTGGCCTTGAAGGCTCGCCTGATTTAATTGCTGCTCAAACTGTTGCAGATAGTATTGGTACTATTCATCACAGCGTTGTTTTCACTGAACAAGAAGGTATTGATGCCTTAAAAGAAGTGATTTATCACTTAGAAACTTATGATGTAACCACCATTAGAGCCTCTACCCCAATGTATCTAATGGCGCGTAAAATTAAAGCTATGGGTATTAAAATGGTACTTTCTGGTGAAGGTGCTGATGAGATTTTTGGTGGCTATTTGTATTTCCACAAAGCACCAAATGCCCAAGAGTTTCATGAAGAGCTCATCCGCAAACTAGATAAACTGCATATGTTTGACTGTTTACGGGCAAACAAATCAATGTCGGCTTGGGGTATTGAAGCCCGTGTACCATTTTTAGATAAAAACTTTATGGATGTTGCCATGCGCATCAATCCTGAAGATAAAATGTGTGGAAATGGAAAAATGGAAAAAGCCATTTTACGTGAGTCTTTTGAAGGATATTTACCTAAAGA